>CANHIV010000206.1 GCA_947460525.1 Flavobacteriales bacterium | reverse complement strand
TTAATCATGGTAAAAGTTTGTGGGTGTATGATCGCATCAATACCATGCAAGAGGTGTTTGATGTTATCAATGGCATTACGGCTGCTGACTTGCAGAACGTAGCCAACAAATACCTTCAACCTAAAAACTTTACGAGTCTCACTTATTTACCTGCTGAATAATAAAAAAGGCGTCCAAAAGGACGCCTTTTTCATCTAAAGAACTTTACTCAAGGAGCTGAGAATTTTGGATTGCTCAAAAACGCATGATCCGTCATTGTTTTCATGAAAGCCACAACCGACTCCATTTCCGCCAAAGTCATTCTGCCTTTTGTCGCAGTATACAAATTGGCGTCTAGGTTGGGCGCATAATGAAACCCTGTATTGTAATGCTCCACACATTCCAACAAGTTCATGAATCGACCATCGTGCATATAGGGAGCTGTTACCTCTATATTTCGAAGTGAGGGTGTTTTAAATTTTCCTCTGTCTGAGTTATTCCATGTAATGATGAATCTTCCCTCATCCACGGGTATACTATCCAAACCCGTGTTCCTGTATTCAAAATCGGAAAAAGTAGAACCCAAAACGTGACAATGATTGCAATCCCCTTTCATTGGATCTGTAAAGATCTGAAGACCTAATAATTCTTGATCTGTCAATGATTCTTGACCTTGGGCATATCGATCATACTTTGAATTTCCACTGATCATCGTTCTTTCAAACTGCGCAATTGCTTTAACGACATACTGCGATGTAATTTGATCGATACCAAAAGCCTGTTTGAAAAGCGTTGGATAATCAGCATGATTTCGAAGTTCTGAAACAGCATTTTGCCAAGACTCGTGCATTTCGATGGGATTCGTAACTGGACCCAAAGCTTGACTTTCTAAATCCGTTGCGCCGCCATCCCAGAAGAAATTGGGTTGATATCCCAAATTGATCAAAGGCATGGCATTGCGATTTCCTTGAATGCCATCAATTCCGGTACTGTGTTGAAAGGGCTCCGCAAATCCAGAAGATTGAATATGACAATTGGAACAACTCTGGGTATTGTTGCCCGATAAAATGGGATCATAAAACAATTTTCTACCAAGTGCTATGCCCTCTATCGTCAATGGATTGGTGGAAGGAATGGACATGTCGGGCAACCCTTCGGGAATCTCCAGATTATAAGGCGTTGGCTTAAAATCATCAGGTTCTTCTTTGCATCGGTCACAAGAGGCCACCACCATTGTCAAAAAAGACAAGAGGACAATTGACTGCTTTCTCATCTTACTTGATTTGAATCGAGGTTACCGCAAATGCATTGCGCAAATTCTGCGTAACGGCGTTGATCCAAGGAATATCCTGCGAACCACTACTTTGAATCACATTGTTATCGGTAAACGTGATCAGATTAGGATTGTTGTACACCTTAGCAAAATCAAAATCAATGTTCACATTGTATGTTTTGTCTTTCTTCAATTGAAGCTGAATGGGAACACTATATCTCTGGTAGGCTCGCGGAGTTCCCAAATGATACAACAAAGGTTGAGTGGCTCCGGTGCTATCTACGAATTGACCTTCATGCTTCATGAAAATGTAACCCGTGGACCATGTCCAAATCATCCCAAAACCCGGATCCAAATCTCCGGCTTGGTCACCCGATGTATTGTAAGCAGGACTTACACCGATTCCAAAAATCAATTGATTGAAAGAAGACATTTGGGCATCATCAATCTTTACAGAACCACTCGCCTTTTTCCTGTTGGCATTGAAAGCATCCATTAAATGGTGACCTGTGAAATAAAGCGTATCTCCCGCATCGTTCACAAGAGCTGCTTCTGACAAGTAGTATTTCAACATGTCAAACGAAAAACTTTCTCCTGACGTTCTTGTATAAAACTGGCCTTGCGTGATTTCTTGATTACCTACCTTGTGTGTAAAGATTAAATTTACTTTGGGATTTAAAGGCGTGGGTTCGACGGTCTCTTTGTCTCTGCACCCTAACATTACTGCGCTAAGAGCAATAACTCCCAGCATCGCGAATATTTTATTTTTCATGTTTTTTGCTTTGTGATTTATGACGTTGTTTCAACTAATACAAACAACATATTATCACAAGCGAAAAACTTGATTACGAATAAAAACTTTTGGACTAGATAAAGGTGGAGGATCATGCACCTTAAATGAAGGAGCGAAGATGCGCGCTAATGAAGAAAATACTTGAAGTTGATAAGAAATAGAATGATCAAAATCTGTCAATATCAAGGAAAACCAATGCAAATTAACAGAAGGTATCTGCTTGGATTTAAGTTCACATCTTACGTGAACATCTTTACAACACGATTTGTGAGGCTTGCCAGATTTGGAAATTCCAACACCGCAATCACAATAGGATTCGGAATCATCAAAGAAAACGATTCTTTCAAAATCACCAGCGCAAAAATGAATCGCCATACGGACGCCCATCGTTTGTGGTAGATAAACCACAATAAGCAACCATATGGCGATTCTTTTTATCATCTCTAACGAAGATAAAATATTATTCCTTAATCAAACGAATACTTTCTTCTCCGTTTGTTATCACATACAAGCCACTCGCCCACGTCTCACCAATCAACACGCTTGAATTGGGAGCCAACTTCAAACTCTCCACCCATTGTCCTTGGGCATTGGTTACATTAAAGACCCCACCTACCAATGAGCGCAATTGAAATGCATCTTTAGAAGGGTTGGGATAAATGGAAACCGTATTGTTCGTCAATTCGTCTACACCGACACAAGATTGATCGACCAAAACCACCACGTTGTGGGTTTCTTCGCAACCTTGCGGCGTTGAGATGGTCACTGAGAAGTCTACTTGACTCGTGACAGGGAAAGACATTGCAGGATAATTCAATGTTGAACCGGTAGAACCATCTGACCAAAGTATGGTTGCATCTGCTGGCAAAGTGCCACAAATCAAATTCAACGCATCTCCAAAACAAATCTGTGTGGTGTCTGGCAAACCTGGATTCAAATCCAAAGTGGGCTCAAGTGTGAACTGCATTTCATAAGGACAACCGTAGTTATCACTGAGGTAACCAACATAAATACCTTCATCTAAGTTGGCAATATCCAAAGTGTACTCGAAGAAATTATTAGGTCCTGACCAAAACATGAAATAAGGTGCCGTTGCTCCAGCAGCTACAACACTGATCGAACCATCATTGGATTCAGGACAAGCTGGACCAACAGCAGTAACCGTAACTTCCCAAGGGGCTGGCACTGTGATATCATACTGCGCAGTATAAGTATTGTTACAACCGTCAATAGCCGTTAGATAATAAGTACCTGCACCTAAACCTTGGATGTAAGTATCTCCTGATTCAAATCCATTGTTGGAAGTCCAACTGCAATGCAAATCAATTCCCATATCCAAAATGAATGGCATAATAGACGCCGTTGAAGTATCTGTGTTGGACATCGGGCAATTGATGGGAACAACAAATGCATCCAGTGTATCGTTGATAAAAGATACCGTTTCAATGCGCATTGCAAAATTCCCAACACTACCGCCATACCCATCAATTTGCAACAAATACTGATAAGCCGTATCCAAACATGACGTTGTAAATGTGGATGCATAAAAAGCACCTGAATTGCAACCATTGGTTTGATCGTCATTGGCGTGCACCAATGTGTAGGTAGCAAAATCATTGCAATCACCCACTTTGTACAAT
>CANHIV010000205.1 GCA_947460525.1 Flavobacteriales bacterium | reverse complement strand
GGGGTGGCTTTATTCAGAGAAGAGGTAGCCAAGGGGATGCAAAATGCTGCGCGTGAGTTGCAGGAAGCCAATCTTGACACCAACATGATCATGTTCAGCATGTGGACCGAAGCCATTAAGAATTTTGCCGAATATGGCAAAGGAAATGTCATCTTCTTAGATGGTTCACCGGACGCCATGCAAAGAAACATGAGAGAGATGATGGCCATGGGCATAAAAAACAACAACCCAAAGTAGCCCATAAGCATTAGATAAAGGCCTCCAACTGGAGGCCTTTTTTATTTGCTTTTCCAAACTCGCACCATGACCAACAAGATAACAACTACACCCAACACTTCTTTCCAGGACCATTGACTCACTTGCAGCGATACTTCTGGCAATACATCCGTAGGAATGATGCTCCCTTTCTTCGTTGGGAGTTCGAACTGCTCAGGAGCTTCCTCTTTCATCCATTCCATCGGCACTTCTTCCAAATACTGGTCATACTCACTGATGTAGTTGGAACGATAGGCAAACCTGCCTCCTGTCAATTGAACCAACTCATCCATCTCCAACTTACGGCGATCATGCAATTTTGACAAATACAACTGGCCTTCTTCACACGCCCACCCTCCATAACCTTGAGCAGGATTCTGAAGTACATAACGCGCTTGAAATTGCTCTTGGTTGGTAGTGGTTAGGAAATTCAAATCTGCAGGAAAATGCGCCTCATCGTAACGAACGTGGAGTCTCGTAAAAAAGATATTGTTCCATCCTCCTGTCTGCCCCACACCAGCCATTGTGAAGTCACGGTTCATTGGCGGAGGACCCACACAGGGGTCACACTTTACCCCTCCCCAAGACGGTGAAACATTCCATGCATATTCCAAAAAAACAGCATTCTCACCCTCACGACTCCAAGCGGTTTCAAAAACATCCTTGTAAAACATGCCAAAATCGTTTTTGATGTACAAAGGAATTCCGCGATCCGTTGGAACCTTCACATTCCTGTAATTGGAACACTCTATTCTTCCTGATGGAGCAAAGGCGTAAACAATCATATCCTGACTTCCCGCACTGTTGGCCATTCCCAAGCGCAAAGGCAACATAAATTTTGGATGAGTAAAACGAATTTGGATCGGCCTTAATTCATTGTAGCCACTTTTTTTCATCTCCTCCAAATTGACCTTGACTACAAAAAATTTCATGTTGCTTTTGATGTAGGGTGCCAGCACACGTTCTGCCTTGCTCGGAATTTTGTATCCGTTGTCCACCAACCATTGCTTCAATCCCCCACTCTCCACGGCAGACAAAAGCAGGATGTCATATTCGCCAACAGTGTATTGCGCTTCAATGGTCACCCCATAATTCTTCTTGTCTACCTCCATCTTGCTTGATGTTGTGGGCACACGCATATTCGATTCCTCAACGGACCATTGATCTTCTTGAACCACAGGGATCCGACCACAAGGATCCTCATCATAATACTCCGCCAATCTCGGAGAGGAGTAGGCATCCAAGCGAGCAAATATCCCTTTGTCCACCACCGAAATATCAGATCGATTGAGCACAACGGGCACTGGAACTACCATGGCAAATTCTTTTACATCACCCTTGAAGTCGCTTCCCATTGTAATGACCGTGAAATCACCATTGCGGACCAAAATCACTTCGCTTCTATTGTTAAACAATGTGGCATCGGCCTTTGCAACGTAAAAGCCACAGAAGGCAAAAGTTGCGAGCGATAGAAACCCCAACGAAAGGGTCATTATCCATTTTACATTTATTTTTTTCATATGCTTGTTTTTAAAGTGTGTTTCCAATTCCATTGTGGTGATTTCAGCCAGATGTTGATGAACGGCACGATGGGTGTCATAAAGAACAAAACCCAAACAGGAGCCGTAGGCACAAAAAGCAGATGCTGAACATAAAATACAGCACTGGCCAATACAACTCCCCATAACATCCTTGCCTTTTTATTTTGGGGGCTTGTCATCGGATCCGTAATCATGAAAAGCGCATACAGCCAAAAGGTTCCATTGTTGAATTGGTGCCACCAGACTTCAACATTCCAGCCCTGGTAGACAACAAATCTCCAATAACACAATGCCGCCAGTGTTGATCCAAAAACCAAGGCGATATCCCAACGCTGAGCACTTTTCAATACCAAAGCCCCAATGACAACTATGCAAATTGGTATGGCCAAGAAATGGCCCCACTGACCCGGAGATACCCAAGCCTCATCTGTCAATCCTACCAAAACAGCAATTGCAAAATTGGCAGGGTTCCAAAAATGATATCCATTGAACCGAAACACAAACTTCTGACCAATGGCCAATGCCGCCGCCGTGACCATCATGAGCGGATCATTTACCCGAAGCAGCAAACAAAGTCCCAAGCCAGTGATCAAACTTGAACGCAAACTTGTGCTATCGCTCAACCGCAAATAACGAATGGCAATTGCTTGAAAGAAAAAACAGGCAACAACTGAAAGCGCAAAAGATTCCAAATGCGCATCACATCCTAAAAAAAGAAGACCAAAAAGTAGGAAGGTCGTTTGACCAACGATCTGAAAATATCTACTATCTGTTTGATGTATTTGCTGCAACATAACCCATTTTTCAGGGCTGTACAGCTAAAGATGCTATGCGTTCAATCTAATCAGAAAAAGAGGACGACAAATCTTTCAAAGCTTTGTCCATCTGCTCAAAATTCACTTCCTCATATCCCTCTGGTCTTACAAAATGGGATGGGTCTTGCTTTTCAAATTTTACTTCAGTGGCGCGCAAACGCATTCTTTTTCCATACAAATTCACTTCATATCCCATCAATACGCCATCCAAACCATCAAATTTATTCCACCAATTATTGTCTTTCAAAGCAATTTCGTTGGTTGAATACAAATCAATGGTTGGCAAACTATCAATCATAAAATGCGCAATGGTTTTTTTACACTTGAAGCCAGCAATTTCCATGGTTTCGTTGGTGGATTCCAACCTCACATCCGGATAGCGTTTCAACCAATCATGCACATTGGTGTGGTGCATATGAAGCACCTTCTTCTCGCTGAAAGATTTCAAATAATGAGAAAAGAATTCATCTTTTTGACCAATGAAAAAATCAGTACTCACTACCCCATAAGCGGAGGAAAGCACAGCATGCGCTTGTTCTTCGTTAAAATAAAACATCATTTCTTTTGGATAAAACTGCAACATCAATCCCGTTTCATAAGGGAATGTTACTTCATACCGAATGTATCCTTCCTTTTTGTTCTTCAAAAAAGGCAATGAACCCTCCCCACAAGAAATAAGCAATGTGCACAACATCGTTACCGACGCAAAAACCAACCATTTTTTCATTGAAACAAAGTTACACCAGAATCATTGCCAAGAATGAAAAAACGCCCCAAGGGCGTCTTTCTATTTTTGCTCGAACACCAACTCCAAATGGTGCTGATCAATGTGCTTTCGCAAGTTGATCAATGCATAACGCATTCTCCCCAAAGCGGTATTGATGCTAATGTCCAAACGATCTGCAATCTCCTTGAAACTCATGTCCAAGTATATTCTCATCAGCACAATCTCCTTTTGCTCTTCTGGAAGAACATTGAGTAACTCCCTGGTCTTGGTTAACACTTCACGTTTGTTCAATCCCTGCTCGATGTTGAGCTCACGATCACTCACCAAAGACAAAGGATCAAACTCATCTGT
>CANHIV010000204.1 GCA_947460525.1 Flavobacteriales bacterium | reverse complement strand
TTGCAGTACCAACAGCTGCTCCAGAAGAAGAAGCTGAATAAAAATCGGATCAAAAAAAAAGCCTCGAAAATTTCGAGGCTTTTTTTATTTGCTTCCATTTCATTGAATTCCAAACATCAAACAAGCGTAGTAGAACAAAGCACCCATGGCTGCTGAAATTGGAATCGTAATGATCCAAGCCACCAAAAGCTTGCCCGTAACACCCCATTTCACGGCGCTAATGCGCTTGGTAATTCCAACACCAATGATAGAACCTGTAATGGTGTGTGTGGTACTCACTGGAATACCCTTGATTACCTCACCGCCCAATTTCCAAGGGAATTTCATGCCTTCTGTAAAGAACAATGTAATGGCTCCAGCAGTCTCTGCCGCGACACCTTCAAATGGCGTCACCTTGGTAATTTTGTTACCCATTGTCTTAACAATCTTCCATCCGCCACTCATGGTACCAATAGCAATGGCTGCATAGCAAGCCAAAGGCACCCAGTTGGGCATTTCTTTCATCGTAGAGATATTGCCATTGGCGATGAGTGCAATGGTAATGATACCCATTACTTTTTGTGCATCGTTACCACCATGACCAACACTGAATGCCGCTGAAGAAAACAACTGCAAACGCTTGAACCAATGGTTGGCTCTTGAATTGTTCAAAGAACTCAAGAACAAAGTAAATACGCCCATAACTACCATAATGAATCCCAACAAAATCCATTTGAAATTGCTTCCATGGAAAAATACTTTTAACCAATAGGTTTCAAAATCAGATTTTAAATTGGAACTATCAAAACGCTCCTTCTCCTCAGCATCAGCACCAATCTTATGCGCATCAGCAATGGCAAAAGAAGTTTCTATTTTTTTCTTCAGTTTCTTTTCTATGGTAGCCGTTACCTCTGGATTCACCTCAGTCTCACCCACCTTTTTCATAAAGTCTGTGCGAACTACATAGATGGTCCCTGATTTGTCCTCTGCACCAAGACTGTCCTTTCCTGCATTAACAATGGAAGTATATTCGATGAGTGTCGCTTCGTCCACAATTTTCAAGGCAGACTTCAACGTCTCTTTGTCCACTTTCTCCTCAAAAACAAGCGTATAAGAAGCGCCCCCGTTGAAATCCTTTTTGAATTCCAACGCATTCCAAACCAACCAACACGTACCGGCGATTATTGCCAAAGAGACCATTTTCATGAAAGGACCTTTCCGGAAAGAATTCAAGAACCATACAGAAATCAAATAGGCCATGGCCATCCCTGCAACGGGCGCTATAACAATGAAAATTGCGGTTGCCCCTACTACACCACCCCTAACCGCTTCCCATCCAAAGGCGGCCACGAAAGCTCCAGCAAATCCACCGATCAAAGTATGTGATGAGGAAGAGGGAATACCATACCACCAAGTAATCAAGTTCCACGCAATTGCAGATAGTAATCCCGCAAAAATCATCGGCAAGGGATGCATCTCCGGAGAGGTGAATTGGTCTTGAACCGTTTTGGCTATGGTATTGGCAACACTGTGGTCCTTGAAAATAAAGAAGGCCACAAAATTAAAAAACGCCGCCCAAACCACTGCTTGAAACGGCGTCAGGACCTTAGTAGACACCACTGTAGCTATTGAATTGGCTGCATCATGAAATCCATTGATGAAGTCAAAAATCAAAGCCAAAGCAATGATGACAATTAAAAAATTAGAATATTCCATCTTTGATTAAGAATTTTTGACCAAGATACTTTCTAGAACATTCGCTACATCCTCACACTTATCCGTGGCTGTTTCCAAGCTACTCAAGACCTCTTTTTGCTTGATCAACTCCATTGCATTGTCTTGCTCTGAAAACAATCTAGCAATCGCCTCGTCAAAAATATCGTCCGCATGATTCTCTAAAGAATTGATTCGTACAATGGCATCACGAACACGTTGTGCATTGCGCATGTTTCTCAAGTCACGAATTGCACTATCAATTTCCATTACCTGTTTCAGCAATACATCGCTCATCATTTCCATTGGCTTGCCAAATTCAGTAACCCCGTACAATTGAATTCTAGATGCGCATCCGTTGATGTAATCCGCGATATCATCGATACTTGCCGCCAACGCATGAATATCCTCTCGATCAAAACGCGTGATGAAATTATCGGCCAACTCCAAGAAGATCTTGTGCGTGATCTCATCTCCCTTGTGCTCCAAATCTCGGATATCTCGGATAATCGAAGACAATTCATTCTTATCCTTAACAGTAAACAATTGATTGAATTTTTTTGCTTGCTCCACCAAATTGGCGGTATCCTCTGCAAAAAGATCAAAGAACAAACCATTCTTTGTTACCATGAACGAGAAAAGCGAACTGAATTTCATATTAATATTTTTAGCAAACTAAGTATTTAAATGTTATGCCTGCATTAATAATGCATTGCTTTTATGAAAAATAATTCGATACCTCGGAAGAATTATTCCATCAAAACAAATCATCTTGCTTTTTACTCAATTTTCTCGCCCCCAAGAAAATCACGCCATCTGTTAAGTCCAAATTATTGAGCGGTATACACCGCTTCATTTTTATACAATTTATTAATCTTCATGTAACATTGAAATCATGAAACCCCCAGCACATTGCAATTGAATGAAGCGCGCGAACTACGAAGATACCAACCTGCAACAATTGGCCACCTTGTCCAAGTCCATTGGACATCCCGCCCGGCTGCTGATTCTCAAGACTCTGGCTGAAAAAGGAGGATGGATGGAAGGTGAAATTGTCAGTATTCCTGATGTTGCGCCCACTACCGTGATCCAACACCTTAGAGAACTCAAGCGTGTAGGCTTGATCAAAGGGCGCATTTTTGGTGCCCAATGCAAGTATGGTCTCAATGATGAAGTATTGGAATTGTTCCAGAAACTTTGGTCAGAAATGATGGTAACCATTCACCCACCATCGGCCTCCTCTTAACAAATCCTTAATTTATCGGTCACAATCAATTTTTCTAAATGGGCAAAATTTGCACCATGCTGAAAAAAATAGTTTTATTGTTGTCCCTTGTTTTGATACAAGGTCTATTTGCCGATTCACAGGCACAAGATCTAAACGCCAAAACCTATGTGGCTTTTGGAAAAATCAATGAGCAAAAGAAAGGCGAACCGGTCATCGGCGCAATCGTAACTGCAGTAGGTACAGGATACGGAACCGTTTCAGATGTGATGGGTGAATACCGCCTCGAGCTTCCCAACGGCACCTATACTTTGGAGTGCCGATTGATGACCTACAAAACTGTCCAAATACCCAATATTGTCATTCAAAATAAGGATGTAGAAATCAATATCGTTCTTGAAGATGATGCCAAAGAAGGCGGCCTGTTGGTGATTCAGGATGTTCGAAAAACAAACAACGAAGCGGCGGTCCTTATGGAGATGAAGGAAGCCAAGTCTGTGGTAAGTGGAATGAGCGCTGCTCAGATTTCTAAAACACAAGACCGCGATGCTTCTCAAGTTGCAAGAAGAATACCTGGGGTTACCATTGTTGACAACCGCTTTGTTATGGTTCGCGGACTATCCTCTCGCTACAATTCAACCATGATCAACGGAATTATTGCCCCATCGCTTGAATCAGACATGCGCGCATTTTCCTTTGACATCATTCCTTCTATGGCACTGGATCGTTTCCTGATTTACAAATCGCCAAGCGCCGATCTACCTGGAGAATTTGCCGGAGGCGCC
>CANHIV010000203.1 GCA_947460525.1 Flavobacteriales bacterium | reverse complement strand
TTAGGAAAGAGTGGGAGGTGTATCCATTGAATCATGACACAAAAATACTAGCGTAACTTGCAAAATGGTTGCAACAATTAGGGAACGTAGTTTTTTAAATGGCCTTCCAATTTTTCTTTGATCTTTTCCTTCAGACTTTCTGGCGCAATCACTTTGACATGGTGGTCCATCATCAGGATGATATTCACCAATTCATAGGAGATAAATGCGCGCAAATGAAAAATCGTTTTGTCTTTCTTCACTTCATGCATCTGTGTATCGTTGATTTTTCTCTGAATCAACTCATCTGCCCATTTACCATCAGTTACTTCAATGGTCACGCGTTCAGGTTTCTGCTCGAGTTCATGATGAATGCCAGTGGAGAAGTAAAAATATTCCTCCATGCTGAATTGGTTCAAATGCTCTGGAATTTCCTTGTTGATGATATGCATCAGTGCAATGCGGGAAATACGGAAGATTTTGATGCCTTTTTTAGCATCATTGAAGTCGAATGCGACCAAATACCAAAGTCCGTTGTACTCCTTAATTCCCAATGGACACAGTTGATACAACTTACTGCTTTTGGTTTTGTTGGTGTAGACAATTTCAATGCAAAGTTTATTCGAGATGTAATCGTACAACAGGTTCAACCATTGCGCATCTTTTTCACTATACAAGGTGGTATGCACAAAAGCCCGCTGCTCTGTAACCTGTGGCATTTTAATGTTCAGCGGATTGTACAATTTTTGAAGCAGCGCATTTAGTTCCTCTTGCTTCTTCTTGGTGATGGATTTCTTGGATTGTTTCAGCAGGAAGGACAAACTGTTGAATTCCTCTTTGGTAATTCCCGAATTGAATATCGACATGGACATCTCTTCATATCGGAATTTACCGCGGTCTCTTGTAATCGATATTTTGGAGCCAAACAGGTCTTCCATATTAGCAATGTCATTCCGGAGATTTCTTTCTTTACTGAGTTTGATGTCTCCATTTCTTTTGGTCACACTTTCCCTTTCTAATATCTCATTCAGTTTCTCATTCAAGGTTTTGATGTTGTAACCCAATGGATTGCGAAGCAATTGGTCCAGAATAATCCAACGGCGTATTTGCTCTTTGTTTCCGGAGCTTCCAATGCTTTTTTTGATTGACATAGTAGCAAAATTATAAAAGTTGCAACAGAATTGCAACTATTTTTAGTATAATTATTCAAATACTCATCTATGCCCAAGCCCAATTTTCTCTCCTTCATCGAGGCTGTTGCCTCTGTCGGTATCAAATCCTTTTTGAATACCTACAAGTCCAATACTGAATACAAGCGAGATATGCTTCGTTTTCAAAAGTTTGTTCAAATGAAAAAAGATCGTGATGCTTGGTTGTATGCCCATGTTCTATTGAAAACGCTCGGATGTGAGGAAACCTCCTCCAATCAAATTTTAGAAGATTTGGATTTGGGCATTTCTGATTGGTCTTGGATGCATCCTACTTTGGAGGAGTGGAATAAGCGGGGAATGATTACATCAAAGAGAAAGGATGGTTTTTTATTTGAAAATATAAAGGTTCCTTCCATTTGGTTATGCCGTTTGTTTAATGGAAGTGGAGTGGAAGACCATCAAAGTGATTTGGAGCAGTTCTTTGGTAATGTGGAGATATGGACCGATGCTGTGCGCAATGGTGTGCTATCGATTGCATATGTTGAGGAAAAAGTTGATTCTTGGATGCATTCTCATTTGGATTTGGAATTTGTAAAACGATTTCAAGAGGATTGGAAATTGGATACCATGCAAAGCATCGTTCTATTGCTCTTGGTCAACCAACGTTTTAAATACCAAAGCGGGATTACCACTGAGGTGCTCTCCAAAATGATGGGCGGCGATTTACGAGGCAGATGGATTTGGAAGAACCAGCTATTTAAAAAAGAAGGTAGTCTCCATCAAATGGCTTTGATCAAGCAGATTGACGAAGGCGATTTCTTTATACCGGCTGAGTGGCATGCTACCCAAAAGGTGATGGATCTTTTTTATCCCGATTTGGATTGGCCCGATTTGGAATCTGAAAAGCCTTCTACGTTTGGTAAGTTGTTTCCTAGTACTGCTATTATCGATGAAAAATTGTTTTACAATGCTGCTGAGGCGAGTCAATTAAAGGAAATAGGCAAACTCTTGGATGATAAATCTTTTCAGCGAGTTTCGGGTCAATTGAAGAAGAAGAAGTTGGGTAGTGGCATTACCGTTTTGCTTCATGGTGCTCCGGGAACAGGAAAAACGGCAGCAGTGATGCAATGGGCCAAGCTTCACAATCGTGCGGTTTACTTGGTGGACATTAGTCAGATCAGGGGCAAGTATGTCGGAGATACCGAGCGCAATGCCAAAGGGATTTTTAATGAGTACAGAGAATTGGCCAAGTCCATGGAAGTCAAGCCCATTTTGTTATTCAATGAGGCGGATGGATTGATAGGCAAACGTGTGCAAGTGGAGAAGGCGGTAGATATGACACTGAATGCCATGCAGAACATCTTTTTACAAGAGATGGAAGATTTTGAAGGCATATTGGTCGCCACCACCAATTTGACCCAGAACATGGACAGCGCCTTTGAGCGAAGATTTTTATGGAAGGTAGAAATCAAAGTTCCTGGTCCAGACGTTCAAGAGCCCATGATGTGGAATGCCTTCAAAGGAGAGGTCAGTAGAGGTGTCGTTAAGGAATTGGCACAGCGATTTTCTTTAACGGGAGGGCAGCTCACGAATGTGAGAAGGAAATTTTTGTTGGGGATGATTGCTACCCCAAGAAGGGACAAATCGGCTTTTCTCGAGATTTTAATTGAAGAAGAGTTGAATTACAATACAAACGGGATGAGGGATAAGATTGGGTTTTGAATTTTTCAAATAGTTCCCGCCAGAGATTCATCAAAATAAAAAACAAGCAGCATGAAAAGATTGGTCATACATCCAAAGGATGAGAGTACGGTATTTTTAAAAAAGGTATATGAAAGATTGGAAAATGTCACCTTGATTGATGGAGGCGTTGAGCATTTGCGCAATTTAGATCGTTTGATTGAAGACCATGATCAGGTCATTTTTTTAGGTCATGGAATGCCTTTGGGTTTATTGGCTGTTGGGCAATTTGGCTACAGTACCTTTGTCATGAATGAGGCCCGAGCAAATCTTTTAAAAGACAAGACCAACACCATTTTTATATGGTGTTACGCATCGGATTTCGTTTCTAAAAATCAGCTCAAGGGATTCGCAACGGGAATGTTCATCAGTGAAGAGATAGAGGCATTCGCCAATGGGGTGGATTGCACAGAGGCGGAGATTGAGATATCCAATAACGCTTTTGCAACAGCACTAGGTGAAGCTTTACAACGCAATCTTAACACATTGGATTTGTATGATTACGTGATGCATCAATACGCTCCTCTTGGAGAGACCAATCCTGTTGTGAAGTACAATTGGGAGAGGATCAACGTTTTTAAAAAATGATTTTTTTGAGTTTGGGTTTAAGTATTCACAATAATTCATTCTACCCATGGTATAGATGCAAGATTTCGCTCCTTATTTAAAGTTCACCTCGGATTAACTTTAAAAAAAAATAAGCAAATTACCTATGTATTCGAATGGCTCGCAATTGATTCAAACGAAAAACTGTGTGCGTCAATTGTCCTTGTATGAAGATGTAGATTTTAACTTGGTCTAATTACAAACAAAGTCAAGCAGATCAGAAGAT
>CANHIV010000202.1 GCA_947460525.1 Flavobacteriales bacterium | reverse complement strand
TTCCCGTAATGTCTTTTCCTACCACCGCCCAACTCCAGTTTTTGTATTGACCCTGGTAGCCAAAGTCAAATCCAAATCCCCAGGATTGCGCAAAACTTCCAATGTGGCGGTAGACAATTTTTGCATTGGCACCCCACTGATGTTGGGCCTTTATCTGGGGAAATTTTTCCTTGATTTTTTTGGGCAACTGATTCTGCGCGTAGCTAAAAATAAAGGCGTAGTCTGCGGTGGAGAAGTAAGAAATTCTGCTGTAGTCAACATTCCCAGAGGGGTCATACAGGTCAATTGTATTGGGGATGTTGTCCACACCAAAGCGAAGCACTGAAGCGCCAAAGGTTTGGTGTTCATCTATTTTTTTGGCATAAGAAGCAAAGTCAAGTTTGGCCAATCCCGCAAAGTACTCGGCGTGCATCAATCCAATACTCGTGTTTTGTTTCAATCTTGCTAATCCTGCAGGATTCCAATAACTACTGTAGGCATCTTGGGTACTACTAATTACGGCACCTGACATGGCATAGCCACGGGCGCCTGCTCCAATGTTTAGAAATTCATTCACATATTTCGGAGCAATATCACTCTGTGCCAATAAGATGTTGGGGAATAGCAAAAGAAGACCTGTCCAGAAATTTTTCATACCGCAATTTACATTGTGCCTTCTAAACCGGAAAGTGAAAGTTTTATTGCGTTCATTATTTCTTTGTGATCTACATTTTCCAAAGTGTAAATGTTTCGAGCGCTTGAATCTTTCAAGGCTTGGGCTGTAGTTGGACCAAATGCAATGCATTGCGCGTTGAATGGCAATGCATGTTGCGATAAATACGATTTTACATTGCTGGGCGAAGAGAATATGAAAATCGCGGCATCTGCAAGCGCTACTTGAACATCGCTGGTTCGGTACGCAGCCACTCGCTCGATATCACAATCGGTTAAAAGTGGAGCGATGCTGTTTCTGGTTTGTTCAGATTGGGGAAACAATATCTTGGATTGAGGTAGAAGTACTTTTTGAAAGTCGTGGGCTACCTTTTCTGGTGCGGAATGTTGACCAATGAAATCGGCTTTTACATTGTGTTTGTCAAGGGTTAGCGCTGTTCCAATTCCCATGGCGCCAATCTTTGCATTACCGACATTGAATTGCGGCAGGAAATGATGGACGCCCTCACTGGAAGAAAAAAACACCCAGTCAAAATCTCCCAATGGTGGGATTTTTACGGTTGAGGTTTGTATGCAGGAATATCCAAAGGCATGATGCCCTTGCTGTCTTGCCTCAATCACCCAATCGGTGTCGTCAGCTATTTTTCGACTGATGAATATTCTTGCCATTTCTTGAGTTTGTCAAAGCAATGTGCAATGCAAGTATCCGCATCATTTCCATGATATTCAAATTGCACGAGTGGTTCGTTCAGACCTGCACTGAATGCTACATGAACGTGAAATTCATTTTGTTCTTTGGTGCAATATACTCCAAGTGGCAATTGGCAACCACCTTCCATTTTTTGAAGCAATGTTCTTTCGATGGCGATGGTATCTTGGATATCTGCGTGATGAATTTTCTCAAGAACAGCAATGGTTTCGGCATCGCTTCTTCTGCATTGCCATCCCAATACACCCTGCGCTGGAGCAGGAACAAAAGAGGTAGGATCCAAAAGCTGTACATGAAATTCTGAAAGGTCAATGTCCAATCTTTCAATCCCGGCAGCGGCCAACATCAAAGCATCACATTGCCCATCACGCAATTTCTGAATTCTTGTAGGAACGTTTCCCCTGATATCCACAAAGCTAGCGTCAGGTCGAATGTTTTTGATTTGCGTTTTTCGTCTTACAGAAGACGTACCTACGCTGCAATTTTCTTTGAAATGCAAAGGCAAATCGGGTTGAACCAACGCTTTTTTTGTAATCAATAAATCTCTTGGATCAGCGCGATGGCTTACGGCTGCAATGATCAAATCAGGGTGCGGTGCCGTTTCTAAATCTTTGTGGGAGTGAACAGCAATGTCAATGGTGTTGTCCATCAAGGCTTGTTCGATTTCTTTGGTGAAAAATCCTTTTCCTTCGATCTTATCAAAACTCAAGTTTTGTATTTGATCTCCTTTGGTACTAATGATCTCAAGTCGGGTTTCGATTCCAAGTTCACCCAATATTTTTTGAGTATGGTAGGCTTGCCACAGGGCCAGTTCGCTGCCGCGTGTTCCAATAATAAGGGGCTTATTCATGCTAATTTTTTTGGTGATCCAACAATACAGCTTTGGCCATTTTCATGGGGACAGAGATGTATTTCTTCTCCATGTAATCCAGTATACGATCCAATGTTGCTTTTGCTTCATCGTCCAATGACGCCAATTCTTTTTGAAAAACACTGCTGATGGCGGTATCTCTAATTTCTTTGATCGTTACAGGTATATTCTGCATCGCCAATTCTATTTTTCTTTCTTGCACCATGTGACGATGTTCAATCAATCCAGACAATACAATGGGCTCACATTGCTCAAGCGCTTGCTCACGAAAAGCGATATTTTCGGAGGTGATTTTTTGAATGCTGTTCATATCAAAGAAGGCCACTCCTTCTTTGTTTTTAATGGCAGGATGAACGTTGCCGGGAAGTGCTAGGTCAATCACGAATTGTGTAGAGGCTGGAAGATTCTCAATCATCTTCTCATCCATCAAATAGGCAGTGGATCCGGTACAAATTATCCAAACTGTTGGCTGTAAAGTTTGCTGTGTGAAGGCGTCCATAGCATGAACTTGTCCATGGGCAAAGCGTTTTGCAATTTCTTTCGCATTGTCTTCAGAACGATTGAACACATGGATGTTCTGATAACCAGCATCTTCTAAGAATTTGGCAAATGTGCCAATAATTTGTCCTGCACCTACCAATCCAATTTCGCTATTTAGTGGGATGTTTTGCTCTTGGAACGCGCTCCAGGCAATGGATACAACGGATACAGGCTTTCTCCTCAAATCTGTTTCTGTAAACACTTGTTTGGATGATTTGATGCATTGCTTCATCAACAAACGTAGCGCTTCTCCTGTCCACCCTTTCTGAAAACTGTAATCATAAGCAGCGCGCATTTGTCCTAATATTTCATGTTCACCAATAACAGCAGAGTTCAAGCTGGCTGCGGTGCGCAAGGCGTGATGCACGGCATCTTCACCGGAAAGGCGAACACATTTTTGTCCAATTTGTGCGGTGTCCAATTGAGAAGATTGACAGAATATATCCAAGATTTTTTGTGTCAGTCCCGTGCATACATAATGGTCGACGGTGAACAGCCATTCCACGCGGTTGCAGGTACTTACGAACATAAGTTCTTCGCAGCCGATGACATTTTTCAACTCTTGAAGTTTGGCTTCAAGCAGATGATCGGGGATATGAAATTGCCCTATCGTTTCCAATGGAAACTGATGATGGCTCATGCTGACGACTTGTAGTTCCTTCACATTACAAATGTCGTTCTCTAGCGTTTTTTAATTGTCACTGTTTTGTCAAACGACACGGAATATACCTGACAGTTGTCAAGATTTTTTTAGTCTTTCTTCAATAAAGTGCAAAGGCAAAAGGGATTTGATTCCATTGATGTGAATCACGCTTCCTGATTGACCCGTGAGCAAAACATCAATATTCTCATTTTGTTTGAGCTCATATTCCAAAAGTGATTGTCTGCAGCTTCCGCAAGGTGCCAAAGGTTGGCTAACTTCAAAATTCTCGGGATG
>CANHIV010000201.1 GCA_947460525.1 Flavobacteriales bacterium | reverse complement strand
CAATGCTTGCATCAAGCTGCGCTCATCGATGAATTTAAATGCAACTTTTTTGATGGTTTCCTCTTCTGAGTCTTGCACAGAAAAAAGCAACATGGATTTAAAATACACATTGGCTTGGTCCATCGTTACGGCTTGAAACTCCAATTCAACGGAGCGGTTTTGCGTGGATACACGCTTGAAGATGGTCTCAATAATAGGAATTAAAAAATTCAATCCAGGACGCAAAACACGTCGGTATTTTCCAAACACAGTGACAACGGCAACATTTCCTTGCTGCACGGTCTTCAATCCCAATGAAAGAATGACAATGAGAATGACGAGATAAATCCAGTTCATAGTTTTTTTGTGCAAGTTAAAAAACTATAGGGAGCCCAGAGGTTAAATCATGCAAATCAAAACCAGACCCCTATTCCTATTAGGAATTCGTTTCGCTGTGAAGTGGGTTGGGCATTTTTATCTACAAAAATATTTCCGTCAAGATTGTTTAATGACCTGTATTCAGCGCGGATATAACTATTGGGAATGGGTTTGAATTCAATACCAGCAGTGCCTCCTGCGATTTTAGGTCCAATGATTTGGTGGTTGCTGTTATATACAGGGCCAGTTAGAATTTCATTAGGATCATCAAAAAATTCAGACCTGCCATATAAACTCCAATCAGGAGTAATTCTGTATTTAATGGCCAGTAGGCCACTGTACATTTGATCAAAATGGGAATCAGCAATGGAATCTGTTTTTTTCTGAGTGCCGTAATTCAATTCTGCACCAACGGTCCATTTGATGGTTTTGTAAGTGTAGCATAGATTATTGTAAAGTCTTGGTCTTTTTATTTTGGATGACGAAATTTCATCTGAAAGAATGGAAGAAAATGTAAGGGATGTAGATTGATTCGGGTTGTGGGATAGGGACAATCCATATGCTTTGCTTTGATTGTTGTCTATGAATTGATTGAAAGAATTAAAGATGTTGATTTGAAAATTCCACTGGTCATTGTGTTGATAGGTCAACTTGGCTCCACTCAGGAAATAAGGTTCATAGTAAGTGGTTGTGGCTAGACTTAACGTCATATTTTCTCGAGGTTGAATGGATTCCAATCCAATATGGGTTCTAAAAAATCCAACATCGAGCCACAATTTATTGTACAATTGAAAGCCCATATTGGCCTCTTGAATATGGTTGTACACATCGGACCAAGCAGATTTGGGAACATCGCCTGTGAACAATGTTGTGGTGCACCGAAATCTTTTGGAAACGTATTTTGCGCTTACTTGGGCCATGTTTAAACCAAATTGGTTTTTACGCGGGGAAATGGTGGGAAACTTCACAAATCCCAGCGTATTCACTGTATCGGAATATGCGCTAAAGTAACAATCTACATAACCTGAAATACTCAAACTTCCGCTTTGATCAAATTGAATGTCGTACGGATTGATTTTGGTTCCTGAAAAGGTTAGATCGGCTGTGTCTCTGCGAGATGTCGTTAGAAACTTTTGTCCCAAAGAACAAAAGGGTAGGGCAGTTACAAAAAGGATGAAGAGAGCGAATATGCGCAAATAATTTTTCATAAGTGAAGAAAAAAAAGAGGGGATAACCCCTCTCTTGATATTTGAATAATAATTAAATCAATAGTACATGCTGCGACGCACTTTGGCTACATATTTGGCCAAACGAATCACTTGTTTGGTGTAACCAAATTCGTTGTCATACCATACATAAAGCACAATCCCTTTTCCATCGGGGCTAACGATGGTGGCTTGGCTATCGAAAACGCTGCAACAGTCATTGCCAACGATGTCGCTGGATACCAACTCTTCGCTGATGCTGTAGAAAATTTGATTCACCAAATCCCCTTCCAAAGCGGCTTTGCGAACCATCGCATTCACCTCGTCTCGAGTTGTTGGTTTGTCAACATATGCATGGATAATGGCCAAGGATCCATTGGGGGTAGGGACACGAACAGCGTTTGAAGTCAACTTGTCCGCCAACGTGGGAATAACCTTGGTTACGGCTTTTCCTGCACCTGTTTCTGTGATCACCATATTAACAGCGGCACTTCTACCACGGCGACTTTTCTTGTGCATATTGTCCAATAGATTTTGGTCATTGGTATACGCATGAACGGTTTCAATATGCCCTTTGTCGATGTGGAATGCATCGTGCATGGTTTTAAGGATAGGGCAGATGGCATTGGTTGTGCAAGAAGCCGCTGAGAAAATGGTTTCATTTTCAATGTCCAAATCGCGGTGATTGATACCATACACGATATTGGGAACTTCCTTTCCAGGAGCAGTTAGGATTACTTTGCTGATTCCTTTTGATTTCAAATGGATGCTCAAAGCATCTCGGTCTTTGAAAACTCCTGTGTTGTCAATCAATAATGCATCATTGATTCCATAGGCGGTATAATCAACAGCTCCAGGATCTTTGGCCGCAATCATATGAACACGTTGACCATTGATGATTAAACATTTGTTTTCATAATCGGTATCTACCGTTCCTTTGAATCTTCCGTGAACGGAATCATTTTCAAAAAGAGCTGCACGTTTTTTAATGCTCAAATCATCATCTTCACGCGTAACAATGGCGCGCAAACGCAATTGCTGACCACTTCCTGCTTGGCGAACCAATTCACGGGCAGCCAATCTTCCAATGCGACCAAAACCAAACAACACCACATCACGGGGTTCAATTTCAGCGGAATGATCATTGATGAAATTCTGTAATTTATCTTCTAAAAAGTCACGGTGACTTTGATAATGCTCTCGGGTTTGCGACCATTCACTGGCCAATTTTCCGATATCGATTTTGGCCGGAGCCAAGTTCATTTTGTACAACTCTTGCGCAAGTTCAGCAGAATCAAAAACACTGATGGGTTTTCCCACCACTTCTGCAGCGTATTTGTGCAGTCGAAGGATTTCCGTGATTCGTGTATCCGCAAGATGATTTCGGAACAACACCAATTCGATAGACTTATCGAAAAGTAATTTGCCTACCATGTGGGCTAATTCCACAGCGGCTCTTTCTTGGTTGACATACACATTCAGTTCATTGCTGTATGTGTCATTGGACAAGTTTGACATAAAAAAATTAATAAAAGGTTGAACGTTTTGAACGCCAGAATCATTTTCTTGCGTTGACGCAAAGATAGTAAAAATCAATCAAGGAGGTGGCCGATGTCTAGCACGGATGTACCAGAATTTGTCCTGGTCTAGTGTCTTTTTTTCTTATTGAAAAAAGGTTTCTTTTTGGGCTTTTGGCTTTGCGGTTCATACACAGGGAGCTCACCAAAGCGCTCATCAATGGGTAGTTTCGTTACTTCAGATCCAATCAAGTTTTCAATTTTTCGAAACTTGTATTGGTCGTCAGGAACGATGAAAGTAACAGCTTCGCCCTTGGCATCTGCGCGGCCAGTTCTTCCAATTCTGTGCACATAGTCTTCTGCATCACCGGGTACATCAAAATTGATAACCGTGTCTATCCCTTTGATATCAATACCTCTGGACATTACATCCGTTGCCACAAGGACTTTGCATTTTTGATTTCTAAATTCATTGAGGGCAAATTCTCTTTCAGATTGCTCCAAGTCACTGCTCATGGCCAAGGCCACAATGCCCTTTCTTCTTAAAGCCGCTTGAATACCGCCTACCTCTGATTTTCTACTGCTAAAAATAACGATGCTGTTGTTTTTTCGTTTTTGAAGGTAGTCGATGAGTACTGGAAGTTTTTGTTG
>CANHIV010000200.1 GCA_947460525.1 Flavobacteriales bacterium | reverse complement strand
TAGGCCATGTCTATAAAAAGATAGGCGGTGTCCTGAGGATTAAAAGAGTAACGATGAATACCGCAATGAGTTGTAGCAGTAAGTTGAACTTGAATATTTTGATCTTTCAAATGCACGGCATAATAACCGGGACGTGCATAATCGTCATGATGGGAATAACGGTGTGAAGTTGCATCCAACCAATGTTGTGTTTTTTTCGTATGCCCGTTATTGGGAGTAAAAAGAAAATCGGCATAATCACTAATTCCCGTACCTTGAAGATGGGTATGCGAGAATCCATAAATCACAGAATCTGAAAAGTGGTAACCTCCGCAACCGTCCCAACCTTCTCTGCGTGTATCGGGAGAAAGTTGAACCAAGCCAAAAGGAACGGTAGCGCCAGGGTAGGTATGACCATGTCCACCGGTTCCAATGAAAGGATTGACAAATTCGGTTACAGACATTTTCTTTTGTCCAAGGCTAAACAATGCTATTAAATAGCATGCAGTGGTGATTAAGGCTTTACGCATATGTTACAATTTGCTCGGTCGTGTTTGACGCCCATGTGTCCGACAGGCGACTTACTCGGAACGATTTGTTGTTGATAAATGATTCGTTGTCTCTCATCCCAAAGAGCGTCCAATTGCTCTTCACGGATTCTTTTGCACTCTTTCTTTTGAGCGGAAATTTGGGCATCTTGCATTTCCCATTGCTCAGCGCTGAGGCTGTTGTTCTGAGCCAGTTTTTGCTTCGCGATTTCCAATGCAGCCATTTGATCCTCGTAAGATTTCCAAATGAAAACAACTTGTTCTTTTTGGTAGTTACTGAGCTGCAATAGACTGTCTGCTTTGTTCACCCACCGCTGCGTACTCAATGACAAAGTGGATGTCTGCGACCATGCAACATATTGCACACAAAAAAGAATACAGACCATCCACCATTTGAACATACAGCGAATATACTATTGCATCAAGGCAAGGCCTTGATAAAGTGACCAGTTTTTTTGTCGCGCTCCAATGCAATAAAATCTTGCAATAGCCATTCAGGATGGACGATTGATTTTTCAAAGTATTGGGTTGATTCAATAGGAATGCACCATGTTTGAACTTGAAATTGCTTATTCCATTCTTTGGATATAGAGCTAATGAGCGGAATTTGATCTTGGGTAACCATGAGCACAACAATTGGGTTTTTCTTCAATAGCACCCACAATTCTTCTTTGTCCAATATGGCGTTGCCATCGTTTTCAAGCCCTAGCACATCAAATCCTGCATCCGATGCCAGTTGATTCACGGCGCTATTTTTGGCACTCCAATAGAAATGTTGCCCGTCATGACTGCCGATTAAAATGGGACGTGGGTTCTTCAATTGATACGAATGCCTTTGTGCCAATATGGTATCAAAATATTGACAAGCTTGTGGGTAGCGATTGGTAAGAAAGCCAATGGCCTTTATCCATTCGAGACGCGCCCAAGCGTTACTTTCTTGGTAATCGCAGATGGGAATAGATTGTGTGGTGTTGGGCAATTTTTGAGGAGCAGGATCAAATGGACTGTACAAGACAAAGTTGGCCGGATGCACAAAAAACTGCTCTGGATCCATGGTTTGCGCATTGTCTTGAAGGGAAAAACTGGATTGGTCCTGAACTTGATTCTTTAATTGTGCATTGGCAATGGATGAAGCATAAACGACACCTTTGATTGACCCAATGGCTTGCAACGCATCAAAGTATCCCACCAATGTCGTGCTGAGCAGATGGAAATTGGATGTGGTTTGTTTTTGAAAAGCGAGCGTGTCAGAGCCATTCACGATGCAAAGCACGGTGTCTTGAGCGACTTTTTTGAGAAAGAACAATTGGGCTTCCTTCATGGGAATCAATTCGCCATCAACAAGATTTTGTTTTGGTTGGTTGAACGAACAACCTGTCCATAAAATCGCAAAAGCCACCCACCAATATTTCATAGAAACAAAAGTAAACCATCGAGCGCGTTGCCGTAAATTCGCGACAAGTAAAATGACTACTTATGGCAGATGCACAAATGATTGAGCGCAATCGCAATGAAGACAAGATGTCCCGAATGGTGGTGGACTTGAACAAACGCCTTTCTAAGATTATGGAAGGTGGTGGAAAGGCTCGTCAAGAAAAAGAGCGAGAGAAAGGAAAAATGACCGCTCGTGAACGCATTGCTTATTTGTTGGATGACGGCAAGCCTCAAATCGAAATTGGTGCATTTGCTGGAGATGGCATGTATCCAGAGCATGGTGGATGCCCCAGTGGTGGTGTAATTGTGGTGATGGGGTATGTCAAGGGAAAACAATGTTTGGTGGTGGCCAATGATGCTACGGTAAAAGCAGGCGCTTGGTTTCCTATCACGGGAAAGAAGAATTTGAGGGCGCAGGAAATTGCATTGGAAAATCATTTGCCCATCATTTATTTGGTGGATAGTGCAGGAGTTTTTCTACCGATGCAAGATGAGATTTTTCCTGACAAGGAGCATTTTGGAAGAATCTTTAGAAACAATGCCAAGCTAAGTGCGCAAGGCACGGTGCAAATTGCGGCCATCATGGGGTCTTGTGTAGCAGGCGGTGCTTATTTGCCCATCATGAGTGATGAGAGTTTGATTGTAGATAAAACGGGTACGATATTCTTGGCAGGTTCTTATTTGGTGAAAGCGGCCATTGGCGAGGACATTGACAATGAAACATTGGGTGGCGCATCTACGCATTGTGAAATAAGTGGAGTAACGGATTACAAGGCCAAAGATGATCAAGATGCCTTGGATAAAATAAAATCGATTATCTCCAAAATTGGAGAGCAGAAAAACACAGCAGGCTTTGATCGCATTGCCGCTGTGGAACCCCAACGTCAAGCCAAGGAGATGTATGAGATTTTGCCCGAGGACAGGGTCAAACCTTATGATGTCAAACAGATTATTCAATGTTTGGTGGACAATGGTGAGTATACAGAATTCAAGGAGGATTATGGCAAGACCATCGTTTGCGCATATGCGCGTGTTGATGGTTGGGCGGTGGGCATAGTTGCCAATCAGCGATTGGTGGTGAAATCCAAAAAAGACGGTATGCAGTTGGGAGGGGTTATTTTCTCTGACAGTGCTGACAAGGCGGCTCGTTTTATCATGAATTGCAACCAAAAGAATATTCCATTGATTTTCTTGCAAGACGTGACAGGATTCATGGTGGGTTCTCGTTCTGAGCACGGAGGAATTATCAAGGACGGAGCAAAAATGGTGAATGCCCAAGCCAATAGTGTTGTACCCAAATTCACCATTGTAATGGGGAATAGCTATGGCGCTGGAAATTACGCCATGTGCGGAAAGGCGTATGATCCCAGATTGATTGTAGGTTGGCCAACAGCGCAAGTGGCAGTAATGGGCGGTTCTCAAGCGGCCAAAGTTTTGATGCAAATTGAAACAGCCACCAGAAAAGCCAAAGGTCAAGTTTTAAGTGAAGCCGAAGAGAAAGAGTTGTTTGATAAAATCAAAGGAAAATATGATGAGCAAACCACGCCGTATTATGCAGCTTCTCGTTTGTGGTTGGATGCCGTAATTGATCCTGTGGACACCCGCAAATGGATCAGCATGGGAATTGCTACCGCATCATTGGCGCCAGAGACGCCCGCTTATCGCACAGGAGTCATTCAAGTATAAACGACATTTTTTCGAAATGAACTGGGCATTATATCGCAACGCATGGTTGGCAGGTTGGAACCAACGTCCGCTCTTATACATAT
>CANHIV010000199.1 GCA_947460525.1 Flavobacteriales bacterium | reverse complement strand
TTTATTTTTCCAATGGCATCCTCTGGCCTAAAGAACATTGCACTTCATTCGTCAAAGGAAATAGTAGATTGTATTGAAAGACACCAAGAGGATTCCGCGCAAACTTTCTTCCAAAAAAATAATCTTGCCAATTATTTCCACTTTCCAGAATTGAGATAGTCCCTGAATTTTTGGGCATCCCAATCTCCGTAAATCTCTTTTCGATCCGTAAGTAACTCCCCTTTGGCACGTTGCGCTTCAAAGGCGGCAATGGGGTCTTCGTCTTCTTCTATTCCAACCGCCACCTGGGCCTCCAACATTTCCTGCACATAGGCATCATAAATACCGGTATTTATCAAGGCAAAATTGTCTACTTCATAGCCAATGCTATCATAAAACGTTGTGCTGTATATACTCAGTTGAATCTTGGCTTTGGAAAACCAATCGTTCAATGACCCCGATTGGACAATCTCTGTTTGTGCGTCAGCCAAGGCCATGTACTTGGGAACATCCACCACCGGCTCGTAGGGATGCAACTTCACCACCATTTTCCATTCGGGATGATTTTTCAAATGCCGTTGGATGTGCGGAATCCAAGCCACATATTGATCCGATAAAAATTTCTGTGCGCACAAAATGATAAGATTCTCCTTGGACGCCGTTCGCTCCTGCGCACCAAACAAATGGGTATAATCGCCCATCACCAACAGTTGACCTTCTTTCCATTCTATTCCCTTTCTCAACCGCTGGTACCAAAGGTTTCCATACATCAAAAGATAATCAGGGAAAAAGGCATTCTCAATCCATGGACGATAATCCTCAGAGTAGGTGTAATACAAATCCGCACCACTGATTAATCCATGTTGCAGTTCAATTGTCTTGATTCCCATGTCGCGCATGGCGGCAATAAAACCTTCGTTGATGTAATGCACTGTAAAAAATACACGCTTCACTTTTTGGGAATCGTATGAACCCACGCAGGCCATGTACCGGAGCAAGTAAGAATGCAATGACGAATCCAAATAATGCAACTCCTCATCGTTCCATCTTCCGGAAACCTTGGCATTTTGATACACGCTGCGCAAGTCTTTCCATTGCTGAAATACCTTTCCCAATGGAAGCGCTTTTCTACTCTCTCCTTCAGCCAAAGGCGCAAAATAGCGTTTGGGGTCCGATGGTCTTCGCACCATTAGTTGGACCGTCTCCCTGCCCAATTCCTTGATAATCTTGGAAAAAAAGATGGATTCTCCATTGTCCAAAAATCTCCCTGGATCAATAATCACGTTTTCACTGATCAATTTCTTACTTTGAAATATGGTCTTGAATGACAACAAGAACAAGTACAACCAATGATAAAACGCAGTTTCCTCAAACAACCTTTTCTTTTGTTTGGCCTTGTGTCTTCGGTTGAGGTAGTAATGCATCGCCGATTGAAAAACCTTCAGGTAAGATCCTCTCTCACCTACACAATCCGCTCTATCTTTTAGTTTGTCCAAAACAAACGCATGCACCTCTGGAAAAGGGGTAGCAATGGGTTCTTGATGGGCATTGGTATTTTGCACGTAGCCAATATACATTCTGCACTCAGGCTTTCATAATTTTTCTTACATTGGTAAGATTTTGAAAACGAAAATTTACCATATCCTTCAAAGCGCTGGCCAGTGGATCTTCATCTTCCTGTCGCTCACCTTTGTTTTGCAATGTCTCAGATTGATGTTGGGACTACCTGGCGCCTTTGTTACTCCTATCCTATCAGCTATAATCACGGCATTCTGTACCCATCAACAACTAAAGTTCTCCAAAGTCAGTCACTTCTTGGCGTTGGGTCTGATCATGGTTGCCGCATTGGTCAACGACTATTATTACGACCTTTCTTTTGATGGTCAGTGGTACCACCAAGACGCTATCATTTTTTTGCAAGACGGATGGAACCCCTTCTGGGATGCACCCGTGGCGCATGAGACCGCCTCAGGAATAAACGCGGATTACGTGAATCATTACGCCAAAGCATCATGGCTCACGGCGCAAGCCTTTTACGATTTATTGCCTTGGATTCAAATGAGCAAGATGACCAATCTACTTTGGGTTTTCGCCTCTTTTCTGATCACAATGGGTGGACTTTTCCGGTGGACACAACGACCATTTGTTGCTGGCATCATGGCACTCATGCTCGCGCTTTCTCCCGCCGCCATTGGTCAATCTTTGAGCTTCTATGTTGACGGGCAATTGTACGCCGTGATGCTCATCCTTGCAGTGCTTTTGGCGGATGTTTTTATCGATGGGTTTTCTTCTATCCGGTGGACAGGTATCGTACTCGCCTTTGTTTATCTGGCCAATGTAAAATTTACAGGGCTCATCTATGGCGCTCTGATGATTGGGATTCTGCTCATTGCTATTGCATTTAAGAACAAATCGGTTCTTCTTAAATCAATCGCATTGGCATCGCTCACCTTTGTCCTTGGTGTTGGTGTATTTGGATCTTGTACCTACGTTAGAAATTGGAAAGAAAAGGGCCATCCCTTTTATCCTTTGATGGGCGATAACAATGAAGGGCAGCGGATTGCAGAGGTTCAGTATCCCAAAAACTTCTTCGGTAAAAACCGCTTGCAACAATGGAACCTCGCCACTTTCAGTTACCCTACCTATACCTCACCAGATACCCATCCTTCACAGCCCAAGACGCTTTTTAAATGGAAAGATATTCGTGCTTCTTTTCTGTATTACCGTTTGCACCAACCCATGGTGATCGGCGCATTGGGCCCTTTCTCTGCTGAAATAATTCTACTGCTCATTCCGATTTTGCTATTGTTGCTTTTTCGTCATTTCAAAGGGGTATTCCCTTGGGTGCTTTTGGCACTTATTGCCTTGGTCGTCATTCAACCTGAATGCTGGAATTACCGCTATGCGCCACATTCACTCTTTGTTTTGGGCTGGATTCTTTTATTTGGTTTGCTCGATACCAACCGGTGGATTCAACGCTATGCGCTTCTTCTTATCATTGGATTGATCGCCAATTTCAGCATTTGCGGATATGAATATTTCCGATGGAACCAACAAGGATCGCATGCCATCCACGCTGAAAAAAAAGTGATTCAAAATAAAACACTGACCGTCAAAAAAGGATGGGTGAAATCGATGGAAATTCGTCTCAAAGAATGGCAGATAACTTCCATTGAAGCTGATCCTAATCAAAAAAATATCCAATGGAAATCCTTTGCCGCTGATGGAATGAGTGGTTGGCAATATACCTTTGTCAAATGAGGGCTGTATTGGAATTGATTCGCGTAAAAAGCTGGGTAAAAAATGGATTCATTTTTCTCCCACTTATTTTCTCCCTCAACCTGTTTCATCTAGAACTTGCAACGCGCGCTGGTTGGGCTTTCATCGCATTTTCCTTGGCCTGCTCTTTCATCTATGTCATCAATGATTGGGTAGATGCAGACAAAGATGCGCTGCATCCCAGAAAAAAATTGCGACCCCTTCCCTCAGGTGCCATTTCCAAAAGCAATGCATTGATGATTGCATTGATTTGTATGGCGGGCGCTTTGGCGGTTATTTACTTTGCCCAATTGCCTGATGCTTTTACAGGAATTCTTGCGGTATATGTTGTGCTCAACTTGGCGTATTCCTTTGTTTTAAAGCAAATCAACATCATTGAATTTTTTGTCGTTGCGGTCAATTTCGTGTTTCGTGTTTTGGCCGGATGCTACGTCATTGCAGTGAATCCCACTTCCTGGATTTTGGTGGTGAGTTTTTTC
>CANHIV010000198.1 GCA_947460525.1 Flavobacteriales bacterium | reverse complement strand
CCATGAGCAGGCGTTCAAAGATCACCGACGATAACGCGCCCATTCCCCAATGAAACTGCTGAAAGGATTGCGCAGAGCGCTCTTCAAGATTTCCAAAACGGAAAGGAACGTTTAATTTTTCAGTATAATAGGCAGTAGCTTTTTCCAAGTTTTTCTTCTCCAAAGGATGCAGAAAAACAGTGAGTTCTAATCCGTGATGATTGACCAAATCATTCAAAATATGGAGCAAATGCTCTTCGCTGGTTTTTAGATTTAGTCCATTGTCTGCACGATTGAGAAGATTGCGCAACCATTGTCCGTGTGAGTAAAAAGCAAGTGTTTTTGGATTCTCACTTACCGATGCCCACTGTGGATTTTTAGGAATGGTCACATCCAAAGATTCTGCAGCCCAGTATTTGATGGACTTGTAGAAAATGCTCGTGGAGAATTGATTTTTAATTTCCTCAAGTTGATAGGGGGTGGTAATGACCAACTCGTCACATACCAAATGATGATTGTGCACGTAAAGCGGAATAATAGAAGGAACAAACTGTACCTTGATTTTTTGTTGAATCAAATGAACTGAAAGCAGGTTGCTGTCAATTTCATAGGGATGAAAAAAGGTAACTTTCTTAATGTTTTCGGATTGACAAAAGCCAAGAATGAAGGCCATTTCTATTGATTCACGGATGACCAATGCAAAATTGGGACGTTGACCAGAAAAGAGAAAACAGCGCAAGGCAATGAGAAGACAGCAGCAGTGCCAAATGAAACAATCAAAGAAAGAAGCTTGAAGATGCAAAAGTTGAATTTCATCTTTTCCAAGAAAGTGCGTAATGGAGTTGCCATCTTGCTGTTGCACGTAACTCAGCGCTTTGGGATCTTTCAAATGGTTCCAAGTGATGAGCAAGTGAGCATTGTTGCTATTTTGGACAACGGGTTGGACAACCGATAGCGGAGTTTGAGCAGTTCCTTTTCTCCATCCGTGTCGGTACCATTCCCGAAATCCTATCCATCGATCGTGCTTGGCGGTGGCATCCAATCGGTAGGACATATTGTACAACAAGGTGTGTTGTGCGCATTGTTCCAAAGGGTTGTTGCCACCCGATTTCAGGATGATTTTTAGAAACTTGACAACCGATTGAGCGAGCACAACAAATGGATTTTTTACGAAGATAGGTTAACCCGTATCTTTGGCGATAATGGAGCAAAGGAATCAATTGGACTTGTTGAATGCCCTTCGTGGTATCGCCGCTTGGATGGTGTGTTTATTTCATGCTTCTTTTTTGGTGAAAGAGTTTTATCCTGGCTTGTATCGGTTTTTTGATATCGGTCAAGAAGGGGTGTATGTTTTCTTTGTGATCAGTGGTGTTGTCTTGCCTTGGTCAATGGATGCGGGGCAGTACCAATGGAAGAATGCTGATCGCTTTTTGATCAAACGCTGGATTCGTTTGTACCCTCCATTTCTGGTTTCGGTCATCATCTGTACGTTTGGGTTCGTAGGACTAAAAGGTTTTACCAATCCGGTGATCTTGCACAAGATGATGCACAGTGTTTTGTTTACGGCGCCTTTTTTTGGAGAGAAGTGGATCAACGATGTCTATTGGACCTTGTTTGTTGAGTTTCAGTTCTACATCTACCTCGCGTTGTTTTTCCCTTTGATTTCGCACCACAACCGCACCACCCGCACCCTTGCTTTATTTGGTGGATTGGCATTGGCGTTGTTGTCGCAGTTTTTTACGGGTAGATATGTCAAGTTGGAATTGTTTTTTCACCTTCCAGTTTTCACGTTGGGTTACTACCTCTATTTGCGGTTGAAAGGACGAATTGAGGACCAAGAATTTTGGATGGGTTTGGTGATGACATCCGTTACAGCGCTATACATAACAGGTCATCTGCACGGATTGTCCTATCGCTTGGCCACTGTGGCCATTGTTACAGCATTGTTGATTTATTTTGTACGTAGAAAGATTCCCTATTTGGATGCCTTAGGTGAGGTGTCGTATTCTTTTTATCTCACGCACTGGTTTGTGATTTCAATGGCCAATTACTGGTTTTATCAATATGAAAAAACCCCAACGGGTTCACTTGTTGTGTTTATCATGATACAGGTTGGTGCCATTGCATTGGCCGCACTTTTTTATCGTGTCGTTGAGAAGCCATCCTTGCGTTGGACCAAGAAAATCAAATACCGTTCTTAAAGTAATTTGAAAGTCATCCGATGATGCGGCGTGGTGCCGTGCTCAGCAATGGCTGCGCGATGGTCTTTGGTGGGATACCCTTTGTTTACTGACCATTTGTACATGGGAAATTCACGATTGATCTTTTCCATGTATTCGTCGCGATGTGTTTTAGCAAGAATAGACGCGGCCGCGATAGAAGTGAATTTGCTATCTCCTTTCACAATGCATTGGTGAACAATACCGACGTAGGGTTTAAAGCGATTCCCGTCCACCAAAATCAATTCGGGGCGGGTCACCAATTGGTCCACACACCGGTGCATCCCGATGATGGAAGAATTGAGAATATTGATTTGATCAATCTCCTCTGCTGAAACCGCCACAACGGCCCATTCAACGGCTTCTTTTTCAATGATGGGACGAAGGAGCTCTCGTTGCTTTTCTGTGAGTTGCTTGGAATCATTGAGCAGTGGATGGTAAAAGTCGTCTGGTAAAATCACAGCACCCGCAAATACGGGTCCTGCAAGGCATCCACGACCCGCTTCGTCACAGCCTACTTCTATATAGTTTTCTGAAAATCTATTTTGAAGCATCGGCGATGGTTTTTAAAACGATTCCCCACAATAAATCGGCAGCCCTTTCCCAGGTGTATTTTTTCAAAATGGATTTTCTTTCTTCTTGCCAATCGTTGTCTTGGGTATCAACAGCAATCAAATCTTTCATTTTGCTGGCCATCTCATTCACGTCGTTTGAATTTGCATACAGGCAGCATTTACCGCCGATTTCTGGCATACTGGTATTGGCGCCTGCCAAAACTGGAACATTGCAGTGAAGGGCCTCTAGAATCGGAATTCCAAAGCCTTCATAATGGCTCACCATGATCAAACCGGAAGAGTTTTGAAGCAATGGAAAAAGGTTTTCGTGACCAACTCTTCCTAGCCAGGTAACGCCTGCTTGTTTTTCTTGAATTTTTGTATCTTGGAACAGGGGTTGTCCCACAATTTTTAATTCAAATTCAGGGTGCCGGGCATGAAAAATTTCAAATGCCTTTAATGTATTGGGCAGATTTTTTCGGGGATGCAGCGCACCCACAAAAACGAAGTAAGGTTGGGCGGGTTGATGCAAATCCAATTGCGGAGCATCCACACCATTGCACAGGACATCCATTTTATTCTCAAGAACGGCGTACGATTGAATGAGGTCTTGTTTAGAGAATTCACTCACCGTTGCAATTCGGGTTGTCTTTTGAACCACCAAAGGTGTAGTGCGATTCCAGTATTTGGCGTATTGCGCAGGTAAAAATTCAGGATGGTGCAAGAAATTGAGATCGTGAATTACCGTGAGCTGTGGACAGGGACAATGAAGAGAGCCGTGGCCGTCTGGTGAAACAAAGACATCGGCTTGGATTCTTTTGAGCAAGAAGGGAACGGAATAATTGAACCACCAGTCAAATAAAAAAGGTCGGCGGGCAGGTGGAAAAAGGGTGTGGTGAACCACGTTTTTTCCTTCTGGGATCAGTTCACGTTGGAAGTGATCAAACAACAAATGGAATTCATGTTCCGGGTGTTGTTCAATGATTCTCTTTACTGTTTCTAGGGTAAAACGACCAAT
>CANHIV010000197.1 GCA_947460525.1 Flavobacteriales bacterium | reverse complement strand
CTTTCTGTTTATATCATGGTAAAATTCACCAATTGGGAAGTGCCAATTTTGTGGATGGCCGATTATCTTTACTTCATCATTTTAGGCATCTGTTCACTGGCTTTTTTGAAGTACGGAAAATGGAAAAGTAAAATGATCTAAAACGACACTCCTGCACCATGTACATCATATTTGACACAGAAACCACCGGGCTTCCGCAAAACTACAATGCTCCTATTACGGATTTGGACAACTGGCCACGTGCCGTCCAAATAGCCTGGCAATTGCACGAGAGCGATGGACGACTTATTTCCGCCCAAAGCATCATCATCAAGCCAGAGGGATTTAGCATTCCCTTTAATGCTGTAAAAGTGCACGGCATCACTACAGAAAAAGCGCTTGCCGTAGGTGAAAACTTGAAGGAGGTCATCGAGAAATTTGCGCTTGATGTTCAACGTGCGAAATACCTGGTAGGTCACAACATTGAATTTGATATCAATGTCATGGGAGCGGAATTTATTCGCGCTGGATTCGAAATGAATCTTGGACAATTTCTAAAATTGGACACCAAAGAATGGGGAACGGATTTCTGTGCGATACCAGGTGGAAAGGGTGGGAAATTCAAATGGCCCACGTTGGGAGAATTGTACCTCAAACTTTTCAATTCTCCGATGCAAGAGGCGCATGATGCTGCTTATGACGTAGAAGCAACTACCCGAAGCTTCTTTGCTATGCTGGAAAGAAAAGTGATTGTCACGGAAGAAGGAAAATGGGTTGAACAATACCAGTACCAAGCACCAAAATTAGCAGCCAGCAATTTCACGAAAGAAGTAGACACAAAAGACAACAATAGCGAAGCAATTGCTGAGGAGAAAAATGAGGTTACAGATCATTCCCAGTTTGTTCACTTGCATGTACATTCTCAATTCTCCGTTTTACAGAGCACAAGTGAAATATCGTCTATTGTAAAGAGAGCTTTTGCAATGGAAGCTCCAGCCATTGCGATAACAGAGCATGGCAACATGATGTCTGCTTTTGTTTTCAATCAAGAAGTAGAAAAAGCCAATAAGAAAAATGGCACGAGCCTAAAGGCCATCATTGGTTGTGAATTGAATATTTGTAAAGACCGCACCAACAAAGAAACCAAAGATGACGGCAATAGTACTGTTCTATTGGCCCTCAGCAAAAAAGGATACCACAACCTTGCAAAGCTTTCAAGTATTGCCTTTACAGAAGGTTTTTACTACGTACCACGCATCGATAAAGCAACTTTACTTCAGTACAAAGAAGACCTTATGGTCACCACCGGTGGACTATGGGGTGAAGTACCGTATCTTATTTTGAATGTTGGTGAAGAGCGCGCAGAAGAAGCCTTTCTTTGGTGGAAAGAAAATTTCCCTGGAAATTTTTACGCGGAATTGATTCGCCATGGCATCGAAGAGGAAGATGTTGTCAATGCGACATTACTGAAGTTTTGTAAAAAACACAACGTTCCTTACTTTGCTTCCAACAACTGCTACTATACTGAAAAATCTGAAGCAAGAGCCCAAGATGCATTGCTTTGTGTGAAAGACGGTGAATCGGTTTCAAAGCCTAAAAAGTACATTGGTAAACGCGGCCGTGAATTCAGATTTGGATTTCCCAATGATGAGTTCTACATCAAATCACCGGCTGAAATGGCTGCACTATTTAAAGATTTACCAGAAGCCATTGAAGAGACCGTTAAAATTGCTGAGCGCTGCGAGCACTATTCTTTGGGACGTGATATTTTGTTGCCCAAGTTTGATATTCCTGAACAGTTCATTGATCCAGAAGATGAAAAAGATGGAAAGAAAAGAGGTGAAAATGCATTTCTTCGACATCTCACTTTTGAAGGAGCTGTTCGCCGCTATGGTACTATCACACCAGAAATTGAAGAGCGTTTGGATTTTGAATTAAAAACCATCGCCCACACTGGATACCCCGGTTACTTCTTGATTGTTCAAGACTTCTGCAACAAAGCCCGAGAGATGGGTGTAAGTGTTGGGCCGGGGCGCGGTTCTGCCGCTGGCTCTGCCGTTGCCTATTGCATCGGAATCACCAATGTTGACCCTATCAAATACGACTTGCTTTTTGAGCGTTTCTTGAATCCTGAGCGTGTGAGCATGCCCGATATCGACATCGACTTTGATGACGAGGGTCGCGGCAAAGTCATCGAGTATGTTAGAAACAAATATTCGAAAAATGCAGTAGCCCAAATCATCACTTATGGCTCCATGGCAGCCAAGTCTGCGATGCGTGATTCAGGACGTGTAATGGAACTTCCATTGAGTGATACAGATAGAATCGCGAAGCTTATCCCTGACAATGCGAAATTAAAAGACATTGTCAAAAAAGACCACAAAGAACTGGAGAAGGCTTACGGAAAAGAATTTTTAGAGAACGTCAAAAAACTACAATCGTTGTCTACAGAATCGTCCCCTGAGGGAGACGTTGTGAAGTTGGCATCCATGCTCGAAGGCTCAGTAAGAAATACGGGAATACACGCCTGCGGCGTAATTATTACACCAGGACCTATTGACCAATTTGTGCCCGTAGCCACGGCCAAAGACAGCGACATGTGGTGCACGCAATTTGACAATGACGTAGTAGAAAAAGCCGGACTATTGAAGATGGACTTCTTGGGATTAAAAACCCTTACCATCATCAAGAATGCACTTCGCCTTATCAAAGAAAAGCACGGCATAGAAATCGACATTGAAAACATCCCATTGGATGATACCAAGACATTTGAGCTCTTTCAACGCGGTGATACGGTCAGCATATTCCAATATGAAAGTCCAGGAATGCAAAAGCATTTGAAAGACTTGAAACCCACCGTTTTTGAAGATTTGATTGCGATGAATGCTTTGTACCGTCCAGGTCCAATGGAATACATCCCATCCTTCATTAAACGTAAACATGGTATTGAACCTATCCAGTATGACTTGCCAGAGATGGAAGAATACTTGAAAGACACCTATGGAATTACGGTTTATCAAGAACAGGTAATGTTGCTTTCACAAAAGCTGGCCAACTTCACCAAGGGACAGGCGGACAGTTTGAGAAAGGCCATGGGTAAGAAACTCAAGGAAGAACTGGACAAAATGAAAGGACAGTTCATGGACGGTGCGCAAAGCAATGGACATCCCAAAGACAAGTTAGAGAAAATTTGGACGGACTGGGAGGCATTTGCGAGCTACGCTTTCAACAAATCTCACTCCACTTGTTATGCTTGGATTGCCTTTCAAACGGGCTACCTAAAAGCCAACTATCCTGCGGAATACATGGCCGCTGCCATGACAGGATCATTGAGCGATTTAAAACAAGTTACCTTCTTCATTCAGGACTGCAAGAAAAACAAATTGCCCGTATTGGGACCTGATGTCAACGAGTCTGATGCCTTCTTTAACGTCAATGCAAAAGGTGAAATACGATTTGGATTGGCCGCCGTTAAAGGCGTAGGAGAAAGTGCTGTCGAAAGTATTGTAGCGGAAAGAAAGAAAGGAAGCTTCACGAGTGTATACGATTTCATGAAGCGCGTTGATGCAAGAACCAGCAACAAGCGCGTGATCGAAGGACTTGTGATGAGCGGTGCCATGGACTCGTTTGAGATCGGTCGCTCTGCCTTCTTTACACCTGATGGAAAAAATGCCACTTTCATTGAAACCCTTATCAAATATGGTAATGCGTGCAGAGACGACCAAAGTAACTCCATGGCAACATTGTTTGGAGATTCCCAGGACAATGACATTCAAGAACCAAGCATCCCATCCTATCAACCATG
>CANHIV010000196.1 GCA_947460525.1 Flavobacteriales bacterium | reverse complement strand
CCCAACGCTTCTCTTTGGAGGCTCTGCGGTATTCAAACGCTCTTCCCATGTCAATCTTAAATTAGATGAACAAAAATAGGTTTTTTCTCTTAGCTTTTGTGGTCAAAAGTGGATATATCGCTACGAATTATTATTTAAAGCGAGTTCTTTTAATTCAATTTTATTTCTGCATTTGTGCATAATTTACATCAAATATCGCTGTTGGACCTATAAGAGATTGTGTACATTTGGCCTTCAAATCAGAGAACGAACGAATGAAATCGATCCTTATACTGGGTGCTGGACTTTCCGCATCATCGATGATCCGCTATTTGCTTGAGCATGCTGAAGAAAACAGCTGGATGGTGCGCGTAGTGGATCGAGACCTTGACATGGTGAAACGCAAAATCAATGGTCATCCATACGGTGAGGCACTTTCGTTCAATGCCATCGATCCTGTTGAGCGTCGGCCGTTTATTGAAAAATCGGATGTAGTTATTTCCATGTTGCCTGCTCGGTATCATGTCGAAGTGGCCCGCGATTGCATTGCTTTGAAAAAGAATCTAATCACTCCTTCGTATATCTCTCCTGAAATGCATGCCCTTGACGCGGAAGCAAAGGAAGCTGGGATCTTGATTATGAATGAAATTGGTGTTGACCCTGGTATTGATCACATGAGTGCGATGAAAATCATTCACCATATCGAAGATCAAGGTGGGGAATTGTTGGCGTTTCGATCGTTTTGCGGTGGACTCATCGCGCCAGAAAGTGACGACAACCCATGGCAATATAAGTTCACATGGAATCCACGAAACGTTGTGCTTGCAGGGCAAGGAGGTGCAGCTAAGTTTATAGAGCAAGGTGAATACAAATACATTCCTTATTCGAGCGTATTTGAACGTATAGAGGAAATTGCGATCGATGGATACGGAGACTTTGATGGCTATGCCAACAGGGACTCATTGTCGTACCGAAAGACCTATGGTTTGGATGAAATACCAACAATTTACAGAGGTACATTAAGGAGAAGGGGATTCTGTGAAGCATGGAATGTCTTCGTTGAATTGGGCATGACGGATGATCTTTACGTGATGGAACATTCGGAAACCATGACCCCTAGAGCCTTTATAAATTCATTTCTGCCGTACAAAACGTCGGTGCAAATCGAGGAGAAGTTCAAACACTTCTTAGGCGATGACCGTCAACACTTGTTTCCGCGATTTGAATGGTTGGGCATCTTCGACAAGGATAGGGTTCTTGGAATTAAAGATGCAACTCCGGCGCAATTGCTAGAGAAATTATTGGTTGAAAAATGGGCCATGCAACCAAGCGACAAAGACATGTTGGTCATGCACCATGATTTTGAATACCGTTTGAACGATTACAAGCACCGTCTAACTTCGGCCATGGTTTGCGTTGGAAAGGATGCGACATTTACTGCAATGTCAGACACGGTTGGACTTCCCGTTGCCATCGCTGCAAAATTAATTCTCAACAATGTCATTCAACTTAAAGGGGTAACCTTGCCCATTCAGCGCGAGGTGTATAGGCCTATTCTTGAAGAACTGGAAGGATTGGGAATTTCTTTTAGCGAGAAGTCGTACTGATCTAATTAAAGAGGTAGCCGAAGCACAAATTGCGAAAGCAGGGTGGTGATGTCTGAATATTCAGAAAATGTCAAATTCTCGTAGGTATCAAATACATCGTGGTAGTTTTTATTGCTCCCCATCGTGTAGATAAAAAACGCGGGTACTCCTTTTTCTGTGAACCAATAATGATCAGAGTTTTGTGCTGGTCCACGGGATTTCACCTGTGTCAACAACCCTTTTTCTGTATTGATTTCCTGCAATAAGTTGAACTGCTCATTGAACAATGTGGCATTGACTACGGTGATGCCTTCCTCGCCACTTCCCATGATGTCTAGGTTAACCAAGAAACTCATCTTTTTCAAGGGATAGGTTGGATGTTCTACAAAGTGTTTTGAACCCAATAATCCTGCTTCCTCACCTGCAAATGCGATGAATAGAATATTGACATTCACAGGATGTTCTTTAAAGTATTTGGCTAAGGTCAGCAACATTGCCGTACCACTCGCATTGTCATTGGCGCCAGGGAAATAGGTCAGTTCACCCATTCGGCCCAAGTGGTCATAATGTGCGGTGAAAACAATGGTTTTTTTTGCGCCTTTGGTCCCTGGCAAATAGGCAATCACATTCCGTGAGGAATAATCCTCCCACAAATTGGTTTGAATATCGGCTTTTATGTTTTGCCCCTCTTGAAAGGCAGAATCTTGAACGTAAATCAGTGGATTGGGCAAGCGTTCACTCGATACGGACCAGGTAAATTTTTGGTTGGTTATCTCTATGACAGGAAGGTATTGAGCGATTTCTTTTGACAGTCCCGCCAATTTTTTTAGCGTATCGCCCTTGGCTTTCGTAAAATCCAGCGCAATGCAATTGAGTTCTTTGTCTTTGTTGATTCGACGGATTTCGAGTGCCAATTCATCCGTATTGAGCATCGTTTCCAGGGAAACTTTTTTAGGCTTCAATGTGGCATCCACTCCCGAGCTTGAAGGATCAACCATGAAATGAACGCCTGGAGTCAAGCGTTTTTGAGAATAGCGCAAGGACATCGCCCCTGGAAAGGTATTCACCGTATGCTTGAATTCTTGGAAGTAGCCCGCTTTGAGGGGTTGAATCCCCAAGGCCTTGAATTCATTCGCGATGAATGCTGCCGCAATGGAATCGCCCATGTTGACATATCCCCGTCCGTGCATTTCAGGCGAACAAAGCCTTTGTGTGATGCGGCGTACTTCTTCGATTTGCGCGAAGGTGCCGAATCCGATGACACAAAGAAGGACGACCAGTGATTTACGCATGGCGACGCTTCAACTTGATCACAAATTCTTCAACGGTTTCATCATCTAGGTCCCAGCCGTATTGTGCAGCATAGGCAGATGCTTTAATCAATGCATCATCCTTTGAATGTTGTGCATCCAATTCTTTGATGGCATCCGAAAATGCTTCACTGGATCCACCAAAAAGGCCATTGATGAAATTCAAGCGCTCATTCAATCCAAATGAACCAATAAGTGTGTCTAAACGATTCATGTTCAATTGAGCAGACAAAGATGGATCGGTTGGTGAAAAGCGTTTTACGAAAGCGGCATTTCCTTCTTGGGTAGGTTGGACATTGACCTGTTCCATAATAATATGTTCTTCTTTCACTCCAAATTCTTCCGTAGTCACTGAGCTGATGGATATATGTTCAACGGCTTCGTCCTCTTCTTCAATTTCAGTGGTGGCTTGGTCAATAACATCATCAAACAGTGAAAATTCGATGGCTCCTTGCTCGGATTCTGGCTCAGGTGTTTGCTCAACTTCTGGTTCGAACAACACTTCAGATTCAAAATTCAAGACGTCATCCATCTCATCTTCAACCAAGTCTTTGATGGCTTCGTTTTCAAGTTCAATGTGCATCATTGGAGGAATTTCAACAATCGGTTCTGGAGCGCTCACCTCGACCATGGGCACAGAAACGGGCATTTCGCCGAAGATGTCTTTTTCGTATGCTTTGTAGCGCAAGATCACACAGCGCTCGTAGAATTCACGGCTATTTTCTACAAGTTGATCCAATTCTTCACGGTTCAAGGTGCCGTCATGCATTTTTTCCAATGCGGCGTGCATTTCTGTAAAGCGCTTTTCCATTTCCATATTCATTCTATTGATCGTGTCTATTTTTCAACATTACAGTGAAGTTGCTAACGCGAAGGTGCTGAGATTGACGCGAAATAACGACTTTTAAACCGTAAAGTTACCGACAGTTTT
>CANHIV010000195.1 GCA_947460525.1 Flavobacteriales bacterium | reverse complement strand
TTGGGGTCAAAAATGAAGACGGGTAGTATGGGAAATTCACTGTTAGCGGCTTCGCTCAAAGCAGCATTGTCCTGTAATCGAAGATCTCTTCGAAACCAATGGATGACAATTTTAGGCTTCATTTTTTCAGTTGATGTTGAAGTGAGGATTGCAAAGTGGGGTATGAGAATTCAAATCCCAATGATGTTATTTTTTTGGACGATATGCGATGTGAATTCAGCACCATGCTCGCCATTTCGCCCATGAGTAAGCGAACAGCAAACGCGGGAACCTTGGGTGCCCAATAGGCTCTGTGCATGGCTTTGGCCAAGGTTTTTGAGAAATCAGAATTGGTCACAGGTTCAGGAGCAACAGCATTGACAGGACCTGATACATTGTTTTCTAATGCAAAAGAAATCATGTTGCAGAGGTCGTCCATGTCAATCCAACTCATGTATTGCTGACCATTGCCAATAGCGGAACCTAGACCAAATTGAAAAGGGATTTTCAAAGTCGGCAAAGCGCCTGATTCTCCATGCAACACAATACCAATTCGAAGTATTACTTTTCTAATCTCTGGTGAGAGTTGGGTTTGAAATGCTTCCCATTCTTGACACAATTCGGCCAAGAAGCCCTTTCCTTGTGGACTATTTTCATCTTGAAGATGGTATTGTGAGGGATAAATACCAATGGCACTTGCATTGATCCAAACTTTCGGATTTTGTTCTGCTTTTTTGAACCAGTTCACCAAAGTGTTGTTGGCCTCTACACGACTGTCGCGCATGGTCTTTTTATTCTTTGCCGTCCAACGATTGGATACACTGAAACCGTTGAGGTTGATCACCGCGTCTATTGGGAGAGTCAAAGTGGAGGAAATTTCATTTTTGGAAGGATTCCAATGGATGTCTTTTTCTTGTTTGGGGTTTCTGGTCAGCACCCATACTTCATGTCCTTTGGATTCCAATATTGGAACAAGGTTTTGACCTACGTTTCCACTTCCTCCTGCCAATAATATTCTCATGCTTTTACAACAAATAATGAGTCGTAAAGTTCATTTGTTGGTCATTTCCAAAATGCGGTGATAACTGCCATTGGGGCTGCTCCAAACGACTTGCCCCGTTGTCGGATTTAATTGTTGCGCAAATCCATTTTCTATTGTCCACAGACTTTGGTCATAGTTGGATTTGATCCAAAAAGTGGGTGAGGAATTGTGAGGGCCCATGATGATGCCGCCGCCGGGTTCATAGGCCACAATTTGACCATCGCCCGCTACCCATAGTTCATCGTTATTGACCAATATTTGAGGGGCAGAATTCCAAGATTCCAATTGCAACGGATGCCAATTCACAGGCAAAAGATTTTCCATGTTCAATAGTGAAATTTTGTAGGCATTGTTTTCGAGATATACAATACCCACATAATTCGACCAAGCAAAAATGTCTATTGCGTTTTTTCCATGCACCCAGGTGTGGTGATGCCCCCAAGTTGATTTGTTTTTGATAACTACTTGCTCTGGACTTCCGGGATTGCGCTGTGACATGGCCATGAAACTTTTATAAATGGCCAATTTTTTAGTGTGGATTTCAATGGCGTTTTTTATCCGAATTCCTTTTTCATTGATGAGCTCTATTCCTCCGTCATCACTGAGAATCCAGGCACCGAGATGTTGAGGGTCAGGTAGCATTTGAACGATGGAAGAAAGACTGGAAGTGGAAACCACCCACTCGGGCGAATTTCCCATAGGCGAGTAGGCTTGAACCAGAGGAGAGGTGCTGTGGCTGGCCCAAACCAATTGGTGATAGGGGTCTGCAAATTGCGGTTCCAATTCACTATTTAAGTTCCAAGAAATGGGTGGATTTGGACCCATCCAATTTTCGAGTTCATTGTGCAAAAGGGTGGAACTAAAAAACAAATGGGTCCTGGAGATGGGGCATTCGATATAATCGAATGACAAAATTTCAATTGTCTCGTGGGTTCCATCGCTCAAAACTATTTTAACGAAGTAATCACCACTGGGCATATAGCGATTGCTCAATGGGAGCCCGGTAATCCCCGACCAAGCACTCGTATGGTCAGAAAATAAAATGCTCTTTTGCATCCATACTTTGGCATTCAAATCTTGAACGGTGAATTGGATGGATTGAAGTCCGTATTCATCTTGGGCCCAACTTTCAGATTGAATGTACAAGGTGTCGAGGTAAGAGAAGGGCTGTGCGGTATTGTTCCAAAGATTTGCGGCAAGAAGTGGGGCGGTTTTGTCTTTCTTGTGACAACCCCAAAGCGCCAAGCTTAGTATACATACGGTAAAAAAACGCATCTTCCAAATGTAAGTGGAAAACTTGTTTTTTATAAACACAAAATGATGCGGGTTTCTGCGCAGTGACTGAGATTGATGCAATTAAAAAGTTATTCAAAAAGGGCAGTCGAATAATGTGGATACTTTTCACACGAAATTGGGATGGGGAAAATATATTTTTGAATCCCTCAATTAAAAGTCATGGATAGCAAACCAATCAACAAACGAAAGAAGCCAGTAATGGATTTTAATAAAACGGCATTGGGCACAGAAATGGGTCGCATAGCGCCCAATGCTCGCGATCTGGAGATGGCGGTGCTAGGTGCCATCATGTTGGACAATGCTGCTGTCAATTCTGTCATTGATATCCTTGAGCCCAGTAGCTTTTATGATCCGAGACACGTCATCATTTTTGATGCAATCAGAGGGTTGTTTTCCAATGGAGAGCCGATTGATATTTTAACGGTTGCTCAATTCTTAAAGAAGAACGCTGATTTGGATGCGTCTGGTGGACCATCCTACATCGCCATGCTCACCAACCAAGTGGCTTCAGCGGCCAATATAGAAGCGCATGCGCGGGTCATTTCTCAGAAATATATTCAACGTGAATTGATCAGAATTTCTGGTAGCATTATTCAATATGCTTATGAGGAGACCACAGATGTTTTTGAATTGCTAGACAAAGCCGAGTCAGGTTTATTTGAAGTTACCCAAGGGAATATTCGAAAAAACTACGACAAGATGAGTCATCTTGTTAAGCAGGCGTTGGATGAGATTGACAAGGCCATGACCAATAAGTCGGGCGTGTCAGGTGTTCCTTCCGGATTCAATGCTTTGGATAAAATTACCAACGGTTGGCAACGCTCTGACATGATTGTTATTGCGGCTCGTCCTGCCATGGGTAAAACCGCTTTTGTCTTGTCCATGGCCCGCAATATTGCGGTAGACCATAAAATCCCAGTGGCCATTTTCTCTTTGGAGATGTCCAGTTTGCAGTTGGTGCAACGTTTGATTTCCAGTGAAACCGAATTGGAGGCGGATAAATTGCGCAGAGGAAATTTGTCTGAACGTGAAATGCAGCAATTGCATCAGCGCATTGCCAAGCTTACGGATGCGCAAATGTTCATTGACGATACACCTGCTTTGTCTGTATTTGACCTTCGTGCAAAGTGCAGAAGATTAAAAGCCCAGCACGGCATTCAGATGATCATCATTGACTATTTGCAATTGATGTCTGTAGGCGGCGGGGATAGTAAGGGCGGAAATCGCGAGCAAGAGATTTCTACGATCTCTCGATCCATCAAGCAAATTGCCAAGGAATTGGATGTGCCAATCATTGCTCTTTCTCAGTTGTCCCGTTCAGTAGAAACCCGATCAGGTGATAAGCGTCCAGTGCTTTCAGATCTTCGTGAATCTGGAGCGATTGAGCAAGATGCCGATATCGTTGGATTTATTTACCGTCCAGAATACTATGGTATTCAAACCGATGCCAATGGTCAGTCCACGGCAGGGCTTGCGCAGATTCTCATTGCG
>CANHIV010000194.1 GCA_947460525.1 Flavobacteriales bacterium | reverse complement strand
GTTGGATTTGAAAAAGATCTTCTGGCAAGGAACCGAGCATTGGGATACCCTATTGTTTGATCGTGCCAAGATCTCTGGACGATTGGTATTGTCCGAGTTTACCAAAAATGCCATCAATAAGTTCAAGGCACAATAAATCCTTTCAACTTTCTACGATACCCTTGGCTGCTAGAAATGCAGTCGTCCAAGCGGCTTGAAAATTAAAGCCTCCTGTTAAAGCATCAATATTCAAAACCTCACCTGCGAAGTGCATTCGTGGGTGGGTTTTGCTTTCCATGTTTTTAAAGTTCACGGACTTTAAATCCACACCACCCGCAGTTACAAACTCTTCCTTAAAGGTGGCCTTTCCAGAAATGGGCAGACTCAACTCCAATAAAACCGCAAGCATCTCTTCCAATTCCACATTCTTAACATCCGCCCACATTTTATCAATGGCCGTGTTATCTTTTATCACAAACTGCCACCATCGATTGGGGACAGATGAAGGACCTACATTTCTAACCAATTTTCTAGCAGCGTTGATTCTAATTCCTTGCAACGTTTCGAGCAAAGATTCCTTGTGATAGCGCGGCATGCTGTTGATGACGACTTCTGCGTGGTAATTCCTTTCCGCCAACCACCTGGCTCCCCATGCACTCATCTTTAAAACAGCAGGACCACTCACGCCCCAATGCGTAAGCAACATGGGACCATCCGTCGTCCATTCCGCTCCCTTTAAGCGCACTTCCGCCTCTATTGCCAATCCTGACAAAGCACGCAACGCATCATCCTCAATATGAAAAGTAAACAGAGATGGAACGGCGTCTACCATGGCTATACCCATTGACTTCAATATTGAAGAAAACTGTGGACTGCTGCCAGCCGTAACAATAACACGATCCACAACAGCGCTTTCTCCATCATCAAAGTTCAATTGCCAACCATTGTCGGTGGCAGCCAAATGCTTCACACCCTTTGATACCAAAGTGCCTGCTGGCAATGCTGATTCAAAACAATCAATGATGGTTTGCGAAGAATCCGAAGTGGGAAACATCCTACCGTCATCTTCTACCTTCAATTCAACGCCGTGATCCGCCAACCATCCGATCATATCACCGGGTTGAAAATGGTGGAAAGGTCCCAACATTTCCTTGTTGCCTCTGGGATAATATTGGGTAAGTTCTTTGGGGTCAAAGCAGGCATGCGTAACATTGCATCTGCCACCACCACTCACCTTTACCTTGGCCAACGCTTTGGACTTTTCATACAACTTTATTTCACCCGTGAAGCCTTGCTCCACCAACTGAATAGCCGCAAAATATCCCGCCGCACCTGCTCCAATAATGGCTACGCTACTCATAATACTTTCCCTGGATTTAATATACCGTTGGGGTCAAAAACCCCTTTAATGGACTTCATTAATGCCAATTCAATTTCACTAAAGGCCAGATGCATGTATGGACGCTGGACATATCCAATGCCGTGCTCTCCACTCAAAGTGCCGCCCAAGGCAATGGTTTGCTCAAAAATTTCTGTAATGGCTTTGGGCAACATCTCATTCCATTGCTCATCGCTCAAAGCGTCCTTTAAAATGTTGACATGCAAATTGCCGTCCCCGGCATGGCCATAACAAATAGATCGGAATCCATATTTACTGCCAATGGATTTCACAGCTGCCAACAAGGTTGGTAGTTGATAACGCGGAACAACAGTATCCTCTTCTTTGTAGACAGAGTGCGACTTTACGGCCTCTGCGACCTTTCGTCTCATTTTCCACAATTGATTTTTTTGGGTCTCATCCTCAGCAAAAAGAGGATCCCCACAATCAAACTGCGCCAAGACTTCCATCATTTTCTCACAATCTTGCATCAACGATTCAGGATAATTTCCATCCACCTCTATAAGCAAATGCGCTTGCACAGCGTCCTCCACCGGCACAACAACATCATCCAAAAACTGAAGGACAAAATCGATGGCATCGCGCTCCATGAACTCCAGCGCGCTGGGCATCAAACCCGCTTGGAAAATGGCACTTACTGCTTGACATGCCTGTTCTGCTTTATAAAAAGGAACCAACATCAACATTTGATGACGAGGCAAAGGAATCAATTTCAAAACGGCTTTTGTTACAACGCCCAAAGTGCCTTCACTGCCCACCATCAACTGCGTTAAATTGTATCCCGTCGAATTCTTTAGCGTATTGGCACCTGTCCAAATCACATCTCCATTGGCCAATACCACTTCCAAATTCAAAACAAAATCCTTGGTAACCCCGTATTTCACTGCGTGAGCACCACCCGCATTTTCAGCAATATTTCCTCCAATAAAGCATGAACCTTTGCTTGAAGGGTCTGGCGCATAATACCAACCCTTTTCAGCACAAGCTTCTTGAAGTACCTGGGTAATCACTCCCGGCTCTGTGGTGACTTGACCATTCTTTTCATCCACTTTTATGATTTTATTCATTCGTGATAAACTCAATCCTACCCCACCATGTATGGCCAAGGCCCCTCCACTCAAGCCCGTTCTGGCGCCTATTGGAGTAACACAAATTTGATGATCATTGCAATACTTCAAAACAGCTGACACCTCTTCTGTGGTAGTTGGTTGGACAACCACAGAAGGAGGAAAACACAAATCTTCCGTCTCATCCGATCCATATTCCTTCAATGCGGAATCTTCAGAGATGACACGTTCAGGAGATGTTACTTTCTTAAAAAACAACACATCGTCATCATCAATTTTTTTAAAGTTGGAATGCATACTTCAAATGTACAGGACACCCTTTGCTATTCTTATATTTGCTCAAGAAGCTATGAACACAAAACATTTAATTATCCTAGCATTGAGCTTGATTTCCATGGTTGGAAATAGCCAAAGCGAATTGACCAATGAGTTAATTTGGGCAAGCAATACTTTCTCATCTGAAAGATTTGATCAAGGCCCTTCCATGAACGATGGTTTGCATTACACGTTACAAAAATCCAATAATATCGTAGGCGACTATATCGTCAAATACGCTTATGCCACGGGCGATTCAGTAGGGATAATTGCCTCTTCATTGAGCATCTTTGGTGACAATAAAAAGGGGTTTGATGGTTATTCCTTTAGTGCAGATGAAAGCAAGTTGATGATTGAAACCAACAACCAACCATTGTACAGATACAGCTTTTATAGCACGTATTACATCCATGATTTGAATTCTAAAAAGACCCAATTGCTTTTGGAAAACAATGAAGAACAGGCGAGAAACGCCACATTCAGCCCTGCTGGTAATCAAGTTGCTTATGTACTCAACAACAATTTGTTTGTGTTAAACATAGACTCTCAAGTCAGAACTAGCATTACCAACGATGGCAAATGGAACTCCATCATCAATGGTGCTGCGGATTGGGTCTATGAGGAAGAATTTGCGATGACAGAAGCTTTTTCTTGGAGTCCGGATGGTACTAAGATTGCTTACTTAAAATTTGACGAAACCTCGGTTCCAGAGTATGGTATGGACATTTATGGCACATTATATCCGAGTAGAGAAACTTTCAAATATCCCAAAGCAGGAGAAAACAACAGCATCGTCAACTTATGGGTTTATGACTTCCCATCACAGCAAAATTTTGACATTGCTATATACAAAGCTGCTCCCAAATGCCATTACATACCAAGATTCAAATGGCAACCTAAAACTTCCAATCTGATGATTTTCACTATGCCCCGTCTACAAAATGAATTGGATATTTTAAAATGTGATTTGCAAAAATCAAATTCGGTGAGCATTACCAATTTGTTTCATGAATCAAGTCAAACGTACATCGACATCAATGATAACTTT
>CANHIV010000193.1 GCA_947460525.1 Flavobacteriales bacterium | reverse complement strand
TTCTTAATGGCAATTGATCATTGACCATGAAATCTACCGCTGGTGAAGGCAAGAAATGCTCTGTTCTTCCGGGAAAGCCATACACCATGGTATAATCCCCTTCCTTGACTCCAGTGGTATTGATGGTCAAAAACTGCTTGGGTTGATAAGGTTGGTTGGTGGCATTGTAATCTGCGGGCTCATTGTTTTTATCTGCATATACTCTAAAAACTGAAAAATCACCTGTGTGGCGCGGCCAAACCCAATTGTCTGTATCACCACCAAATTTTCCAATATCGGAAGGGGGTGCACCCACCCAGCGAACATCACGGTATGTTTTTAAAACAATTCTATAAAACTGAGTTCCATAGTTGTATTCTCTTACAAAAGATGCATAAGCACCATCCGCTGACTGCCATTCTTTTCCAAACGCCCCACGTCCTTCTACGGCCCAAGATTTGCCATCTGGAAGCTGGGCCAATTTGGCATACTCCAATTTTAATGCAGCCAATTTTGCGGCACGCTCATCAGGTTGCACACCTTTTAATTTGGCATTGATCTCATTGCTTACGTCCACAATCGATTCCACCATCGAAATGGTAAGGCCGGGGCATGGCTTTTCTTCGTTGATATTTTTGGCCCAGAATCCATGGGTCAAATAATCATTCTCCACCGTACTATGGGATTGGATGTAATCAAATCCGCAATGGTGGTTGGTGAACAACAGTCCTTGATTGGAGACAAACTCCCCTGTGCATCCCATATCAAACCATACAATGGCATCTTTGATGCTAGCATTCTGAGAGGAGTACAAATCACTGGCGCCAAGTTTCAATCCTTTGGCTTGCATGTCATTAATAACATCATCCAGCTTTGAAGGAATCCACATTCCTTCTTGTGCATTGCCTAATGCTGCCATTAAAAAAGCAGCGACAAACAGACTAATTTTCATTTTCATTTTCATCTTCGTTTACTTTCTTTCTATTCCAAGTATTGATTTCTATTCCAACTTGCCAAGGCGTAAAATCTGGCAAAACTTCGCCACCATTAATATCACTTACCGACTTGAACATGTGGCTGGTTCTGTATTTCAGACAAAGCGATACATGGCCCATGCCGATTCTACCCTCCAATCCATATCCAGACTTTTGCAAAAAAGATGGACGATCATAATAGCTTCTCTTCTTGCTGGCCATTACATGCTCACCTTCAGTAGTTCTATCCAATTCAAACAGCTGATTAACAAAATTCCAATTCAAAAACGCTCCCACTTCAGAAAAAATTCCGGGTCCAAAACCTCGTGTATGCCAGTTGTATCGAAAAGCAAAACCAACCGGACAACTCCATTGACGAATTTGTTGCTTGCTGTGGACTTTACCGAAACTCAAAGGTTGCAACTCATTTTGAGCAATGGCCATTTGGTTGTATTGCAACCCATAACTCACTACCGGTGAAACCCACTGAGAGCGATTAAAAACCAGATGCACATTAGATTTAAAAAAATACGAATCTGCATATTTCATAGCCAAGGCTTTGCTATTGCCTTCTGGAACAAATCCACCTACTGCAAATGAGCGGTGAACAAAAATATCCCGCTTGCCAAAAAGATCTCCATTGGAGATGTTGCGCAGCAACAAAGGTTTCATCTTTCTATGCAACAATGTTGTTTGACCGATGCCGATTGAAGCAAAAATCAAAGCAAAAACAACAAATAAATATCTCATCTACTCAATCAAATAAGTTACAATTCTACTTCTATAGTACACCCGCATGAAATGTCCTGGATAGGCAAAAACATCGTACATGCCACCACTGCTTCCATCAAGACGCACCACCCAATACTCTTCCAGCTGCCCCTTCTCATTCTCTACATGAACATACAAAAGATAGGGGTTCCAATTTAAATCTTCTTCCTCAATAAATTCTGATGTGGCCAGCGAATCTTCTATTGGAGGAAGTGTTACACTCAGCAGGCTATCAACCTTTTCCTTTATTACATCTACAGAATCCAATAGCATTGCTTGGAAGTCTTGGTCTATCACTTCAATTTCCAACAAGTTCTCTGAAAGTCTATGAAATTTTATTTCGACTTTTATTGAATCCTCACTGGCAACTTTGTCTTGTTGCAGGGATGGAATAAAGTAACTGGCCTGCGGAATACCGTATCCATGAGCGTAGTCATAGTAAGGATATAGCGTTGCGCTTTGTTGAATTTCCAACCAAAGGTCTGAAGGTTTTTTCTCAGGATGTCCTTGTAAAACACATGCCGCAAAACCAGCAACCATTGGGCACGCAAAAGAAGTCCCCGAAACCATTTCCACAACATTGCCTGCACTTACAAACACATCACCCAAGGCTACAACATTGGGTTTCATGCGATAATCAGCTGTTGGACCGATAGACGAAAAGTCGCTTTTCAAGCCTTCATAATTGCAAGCTCCTACGGTGAGCACATGTTCGGCATCACTCGGGGCACCGATAATTTCCCAATAACCATCACCAGAATTTCCTGCGCTATTCAGCACCAAAACACCCTTTGTCCAAGCCCGTTCGGCCGCGCGAGAAAGCAAGCTTTGACCATTCATCTCCATCCGCTTGAACAATTGGTCACTAAAAATAAGAGATGACGTAACGATTTGCGCACCGTTAGAAACACACCACTCGAGCGCTTCAATCCAACGTGCTTCTCTGATCAAATAAGCAGAATAATTCTGCTCTGCTCTGGCCAATAAATAAGTAGCATCCGTTGCCAAACCAAATTGATTGTAATGGTCTAAACCTGCCAAGCAAGACATTACTTGGGTTCCATGCTTGCTGGCGCGATATACATCGCTGTTCCTTCTCACAAAGTCCCAAGTTCCTTTGATTCGGTTTTTCTTGAACAAATGCTGAAGCGTTGAATCCTCTTTGAGGCCCAAAAAACCAGCATCCAAAACACCTATTGTTACTCCTTCTCCAGTCCACCCTTGTTTGGCAAATAATTCACCTTGCAGCAGATTGATTTGTGCATAGCCCGATTCAATACTTGTAGAATCTGTCTCTAATGAATCCGATGCTGAATCAAATGATGCGTGCGCTGTGAGCGAATTTGAAGTATATGACGTGCTAGAAAAACACTGTAAGGAGTCGACCATAAAAGGAAGAGAACTTCCGGATAAATCGTCATTGCAATTCAATACCGCATAAGCATTGAACCATACGCTGTGTCCTACCAACCTTTCACCAGCCCAATCTTCAACGATTTCCTCTTTTACCGAACTGGGAACAAATACCCAGCAATCTTTTGACTGTCCAAAAATTTGTTCAGTAAAAAGACCCATGACCAAAACGGTAATTAGATATTTGCCCATTGCACAAATATAACCTCACCGAGAACTTTCGCTGTATTGAATTGTTCACAGAGTATGAAGATCAAAGTACTTGAAACCACCTGTTTTATTCCTGCTGATTTGCCCACCGTTTGGGAATTTTTCAGCAACCCCAAAAATCTAAATGCCATCACGCCACCAGAATTGAAATTTGAAATTCTGACCGATTTAGAGAACAAAAAAATGTACAGTGGGATGATCATTCGATACAACATCCGACCATTGATGAACATTCCCATGTCGTGGACTACAGAAATCACCCATTGCCAAGATCATCAGTTTTTTGTGGATGAACAACGTTTTGGCCCTTATGCCTTCTGGCATCACCAACATCATTTCAAAGCCGTTGAGGGCGGAGTACAAATGACCGACATCGTTCATTACGCCGTGGGTTGGGGAATATTGGGCAAAATGGCCTCATGGATTTATGTTGATCGACAACTGCAGCACATTTTTGATTTCAGAAACATTGAAAT
>CANHIV010000192.1 GCA_947460525.1 Flavobacteriales bacterium | reverse complement strand
GTTTGTAAAATGGGACTGGCTTCTCCTTGGTTGCCGATGAGATAAGTGGATTTTACTTCCATTCGATTCAAGTCCATCACCACAATGCCAATCCCAGTGGACAAGTAGGCAAGGTCTTGGTAAGATTGAATATCATTGATGGACTTGTTTCCAATGATACTGGAGTACACAATGTCTGCAACATTTCTGGTGCCTTGTGCGTTGATTCGGTCAAAATTTCCATTGTTATAGCCCACCAAAAGCTGCTCTGAAACGCTGTTGTAATGGATGGCACTTACCCCAACATCACTCAATTGTTGGGTTTTGTTGAGTTTGGTGATGCTTTGGTCTTTTTGATTGTAAATAAAAATACCGTTGGGTGAAGCCGCAATGATTTCATTGGGCTTGCCCAAACACATTTTGTTGACGCGGTGATAAGAAAAGCCATCTTGCCAAGCCCCGACAGCCTGGCTCCACAACGCATTAAGTATTCCCCAAAGGACAACGGAAAGAATGAATTTTTTCATGAGCCTTTGTTCAACGAGAAATAGTAAAAAAAATTATTACGAGTTCAATTTTTTAAGCGCAATATCAAATGCGGTTGCGGTAATTTGCGTGTGACCTTTGTGCAATTGATAAATTTCTTCGAGTCCATTTTTGATGGTCATTGAAGAATCGTCAAATATGTCAGCATCTTCTAGGTTGCTCAAATCAGCGCTCATCAAATAGGCAAAAACACGAGCCATTCCACAATTGGCGATGAAGTCAGGTAAAAGAGCAATGCGTTGATCTACGCTTTCTGCTATCGGACCAAAGAATATTTCTTTGTCTGCAAAAGGCACATTGGCACCACAGCTAATGACTTTGAGTCCAGCGGTGATCATACGATCTACCTGATCTTGGGTAACCAATCTAGAAGCGGCGCAAGGCAAGAATACATCTGCAGGAACATCCCAAATTTTTTGATTGATTTCTTCAAAGCTCATCATTTCTGGGCTGTTCAAAGTGTTGCCTTGGCGATCTAAGAACAGTTGTTTGATTTTTTCGAAGTCCATGCCGGCTTCGTTGATGATACCGCCATTGCGGTCGATGATTCCAACGATTTTTGCACCGGCTTGTGCCATATAGAAGGCAGCTGCAGCTCCAACATTTCCCCAACCTTGCACAATTACTTTTTTGTCTTTTACATCACCACCCCAGATGTTGTAGTAATGAATGACACTGTGCGCTACGCCATAACCGGTAATCATATCGGCCACCTTGTATCCAACGGTGGTTGAAGGACTAAGTTTTTCGTTATCCAAAACCTTCACAACACCTTGTCTAAGTTGACCGATGCGTTTTACCTTTTGTGCTTCTGTTGGAAGAAAATGACCATTGAAAACACCTTCTTGTGGGTGCCAAATTCCGTTGTTTTCCGTCATCGGAATTACTTCGTGAATTTCATCGACGTTCAAATCGCCACCTGTACCATAGTAGGTTTTTAGCAAAGGACGAACGGCAGTGTACCAACGTTCCAATACGCCAGCTTTTCTAGGATCTTGAGGGTCGAAATTGATTCCACTTTTGGCACCACCAATGGCAGGGCCGCTTACGGTAAATTTGATCTCCATGGTCTTGGCCAAGGACTCTACCTCTCTTTTGTCTAGACCTTTTCTCATGCGGGTACCACCGCCGGCAGCACCACCACGCAATGAGTTGATCACTACCCATCCCTCTGCCTCTGTCTCGCGGTCTTTCCATTCAAACACGATTTCAGGTTGACGGTTTTCGTAAGCCTTTAAAAGTTCAATCATTTTCATGCTGTAAAGATAATTTCAAACCGCTGTTGCTGGGCAATTTCTCTTACTTTCGTTTTATGATTCAAAACATCGAAGTAAGAAAGTCCTTGATTATCGGATTGGCCATTGTCGCAACGGCCATGATTTTGGGTGGTGCATTTAAAAATCGCAACCAAGGTGAGAATGTAATTAGTGTAACCGGCAAGGCGGAAAAAACTTTTTCTTCTGATTTGATTGTTTGGAGAGGAAGCTTCAGCAGAAACGCCTCCACATTAAAAGAGGCTTATGCGTTGTTGAATCAAGACATTGAGGTGGTAAAAAAATACTTGAAGGGAAAAGGCGTGCAAGACAACGTTCCTGTTTTTGACGCTGTAGATATTCAAAAAACTTATCGTTCAGAGACCGATAAGGATGGGAATGAGACCACATATTTTGCGGGTTATCAGCTTACGCAGGTGGTAAAGATTGAATCCAAAGATGTTGATCGCATTGAGAAATTGTCTCGTGAGGTAACGGAGTTAATCAACCTGGGATTGGAGTTCAATTCTTCCGCGCCAGAGTATTATTACACCCAATTGGCCAATTTGAAAATTGAAATGATTGCTGAAGCCACTAAGGATGCTCGTTTACGCGCAGAGAAAATTGCAGCTGAATCTGGGTCTTCCTTGGCCAACCTAAAGAATGGCGATATGGGCGTTTTTCAAATTGTGGCGCCCAATTCATCTGACGAGGATTATTCATGGGGAGGCTCGTTGAATACCAGCTCGAGAGAGAAGAATGCGAGCATTACAATGTCTCTATCTTTCAATGTAGATTGATATGTCTGGATTGATCCTTTGGCCCAATCGCCTTTGGAATTTCATGCTCATTTTGCTGAGTTATTTCTTATCCAAAAAGGGTTGGATCAAGCATCCGTGGGGACTGCCGGTGGCCATGAGTGTTGAGCCTACAACTGCCTGTAACTTGGGTTGTCCTGAATGTCCATCAGGATTGAAATCTTTTCATCGACCAACAGGAAACATGAAGGTGGCGGATTTTGAAAAATGGATGCCGCAATGGAAGAATCATTTGATGTATTTGAATTTTTATTTTCAAGGAGAGCCATTTATTCATCCGCATTTGACCCAGATGATGGCCATCGCTCGAAAGCAAGGAGTGCTTTGCTCGGTTTCTACCAATGGCCATTTTTTATCCAATGAAGTGATTGATCAAGTAATCGATGCGCGGTTGAATAAGATGATCATTAGCTTGGATGGATTTACGCAGGGCGTTTATGAGCAGTACCGTGTGCATGGGGAACTAGAGAAAGTAAAAGATGCAGTGGTGCGGTTGGTAAATCGTAAGAAAGAAAGAGGTGTCAAATACCCTGAAGTAGTGATCCAAACTTTGGCGGTGCAGCCCAACGAAGAAGAGATCCCTTTGATCAAGGCCTGGGCAAAAGAAGTGGGTGCGGATCGGGTGGTTGTGAAAACCGCTCAATTGTATGCACCATCCGATAGTCATCCATTGATGCCGAAGAATGAATCCTATCGTCGCTATTTTAAGGACGAGTTGGGCAACTGGAGAATAAAGAATCCTTTGGATAATCACTGTTGGCGCATGTGGTCAGGATGCGTGGTGACGTGGAATGGAGATGTGGTGCCTTGTTGTTTCGATAAAGATGCCCAACACAAGATGGGCAATTTGAGCAAAGCCCCATTGCGTGAAATATGGCGAATGGAGGCCTACAAGGCTTTTAGAAGTCAATTGCAAAAAGGAAGAAAAGAAATTGATATTTGCGCAAACTGTTCAGAAGGGACAAAAGTTTGGGCGTAATTTTGAAACATGATCGTTATAGGCAACACCCTCGTGAGCGAGGATATTTTTGAATTGAAATTTGTGTGTGATTTGCAGGCTTGCAAAGGTGCATGCTGTGTGGATGGAGAGAGTGGAGCGCCTTTAGAGGAAGCCGAAGTAAAGCTATTGGAAGAGAATTGGGAATGGGCCAAGGCTTACTTAACGCCTGAGCACATTCAAATAGTAGAAGAAAATGGATTTGTGGTGGTGGACGATGATCAAGATTTAACGAC
>CANHIV010000191.1 GCA_947460525.1 Flavobacteriales bacterium | reverse complement strand
TTTTGCCAAGCCACGACCTTTTAGACTCCACTCTCCTTTCGTTCCATTTCCTTTGCCTCCAAACATTCCCTTTCCATTGATGTCTCCGTTGGGATTGCCTTCTATTCCTTCCCCCCCCGGTGTGTCACCAGCACTGCTATTGCTGCCTTTCTTGTCAAACAGCTTATTGATTTTGCTTGACTTGGCTGCATTCTCCACTTCTTGTGCTGTGGGACCTGGGTTTTCAGAGGGTGTGGTAGATTCGGTTGTGCTTTCTGTTGCTTGCGCAGTGGTTTGCGCAGTGGCATCACTCAATAGATTTTGCACATCACCACCTGCAGCTTCAATCGCTGATGTTTCCGCTCCTAGGTCGACATATTCTCCTTCACCGGGTTCAAAATCCCCCAATGCCGCCAAGCTCAATGATTCATATTGAATCGGCTCAATGGGCGGAAGTTTTTCACATCCACGCATGCCAAGAATAAGCAAGCTCGCTGCAAATAGATGAAAAAGGGTAGTGCCTAGAAATGGGATATAGCGCTGCATGATGATTTACTTAGGTGATTGAGTAGCAATAACGGGTTCGCAATGCAGTACCTTCAAAGTTGAAAATAGTTCAATGGTTTCACCTGTTGGTACATCTCTGTCCACGTTAAGAATGACAGTTCTATTTTCTTGTGGTCTACCAAAAAAGTAACTTTGTAATCTTTCTTTCAATTCTTCTTTGGCAATGGGTTCGTTGTTTAAAGAGTACACCAAATCTTTGGTGATGGTAATGGTGGTGCTACCTACAGTGGGAGCGCCCGTTGAAGTCTTAGGAAGATTTACAGCCTCTCCATTCACAGCCAGTGTACTGGCGATGATGAAGAAAATGAGCAACATGAAGATGATGTCAGACAACGCCGACATGGCTGGCTCTACATGTACTTTGTTTTTTCTGCCAAAATCCATAATTAGCGATTTGTTGGTTCTTCAAGAATGTCTATGAATTCAAGTGCGCTGGCTTCCATTTTATTTACCACGCGGTTGATGCGGGAAATCATGATGTTGTAGCCAATGTGGGCAATCATGAATACAATCAAACCTACAGCGGAAGAAATCATCTTTAAATACAAACCTTCAGATACGGTACTGATTTGAAGTGAGCCTGCTTCTGCGATATCCTTGAAAATGGTGATTACCCCAAAAACGGTTCCTAGGAATCCAAAGACAGGAGCGACGCCGGCAACAGTAGCAAGAACGATAACATTCTTTTCCAATTTCGCCACTTCTTGTTTGCCTGACTGTTCGATTGCTTTTTTGATGTCGTTCACAGGCTTACCTAGGCGGTTCAATCCTTTAAGGATGATAACCCCTTCAGGGGTATTCACATTCTTGGCCAGATCTTTTGCGTTGTCCAGTTTGCCAGCGTATATGTATTCTTTGATTCTGGGGATGAAATTGGCTTCATTTTTTAATGCGTTTTTGGTAGCCACCCATCGATCGAAGATGATGTATACACTCAAAATGCTCATGATAATTTGAGGCACATAGATGTACCAACCGGATTGCAATTGGTGCATCAAAGTCTCAGCGATGGTTGCATTGTGTGGAGCTGCCGCATCGGGCAGGTTTACAGCGGCTTGTAAAAAAATCAGATCCAAAGTCATATTCGTTCTTTTTATATGGTAACGAAGATGATTTGAATTTGTTTTACTAAAACTGAATTTCGCAGGAGTTATTCAAAGTGAATCGTTGATACCTATGCGTGAAGCAGGATGTAAAAAATCCCACCTGACAAATAGCCCAACAAGGCCCAAGGACTGATTTTCTTAAGGTACCAGCTGAACGTGATTTTTTCTAGTCCCATTACCGCCACACCTGCAGCACTTCCGATGATCAATATACTTCCTCCGGTTCCTGCGCAATAGGCCAGGAATTCCCAAAAAACGCCGTCTTGAACAAAGTGTTGCAACCAAGAATCTTGTGTAATTTCCGCGATGGGATACATGCCCATGCTGGCTGCCACCAATGGCACGTTGTCGATAATGGCTGACAGTATGCCAATGGTCATGTTAATGGCATAGGGATCATTGAAAGTATCCTTGAGCCAAGTAGACGCTTGGATCAATGTCCCCATTTCTTGCAAAGCGCCAACGGCCAATAGAATGCCCAAGAAAAACAGGACAGAGGGCATGTCAATTTTGCGCAAAGCGGAAAGGGCTGAAAATCTAGATTTTTCATCATCTAGTTTTTTGCCGTGCATCAATTCAGTGGCCATCCACAGAATACCGAGGCTCAACATGATGCCCATAAACGGGGGGAGATGGGTAATGCTTTTGTAAATGGGAACCATGAGAAGCCCACCTAGTCCCAGGATTAAAGCAACGCGTTGTTCTCTTTGACGAACAGGCAATTGTTCAGAATGGGAATTGGGAAAACTTTTGATATTGCCTTTTAAAACAAAGCTAAGAACGATCAAAGGAACAATTAAACTGATTAGCGCAGGTAAGAATAAATTTTGAATAATACCACCACTGGTTACTTGACCTCCTATCCACAGCATGGTAGTGGTGACATCTCCAATGGGGGACCAAGCGCCTCCTGCGTTGGCAGCGATGACAACGATGCCGCCAAAAAGCCAACGGGTATCTTTGTCTGGGATAATTTTTCGAATCAAACTCACCATGACAATGGCTGTGGTTAAGTTGTCCAATGCCGCAGACAAGAAGAACGTAAGGATGGAAATGGTCCACAACAAAACCACCTTTTTCTTTGAAGTGATTTTATCAGTAATAACCTGAAAGCCATTGTGGGCATCGATAATTTCAACGATGGTCATTGCCCCCATCAGGAACAACAGAATACTGGAAATCTCTTGAACATGGTGGGCGAGTTGGTGCTCGAAATAACCTTTCAAACCGAGCGTGTTTTCCGGGTTAAGATTTTTCCAATGTTCAAATTCTGCTGCAAATGCATCAGGAATCTGTGTGATGCCGATAACCAACAAGGTCCAACAGGCAACGCCTATGAAAAGTGCTGTTGCAGCTTTGTCGATTTTGATCGCATGTTCAGTGGCTATAAGCACATAGCCGATGATGAAAAGTAGTACAATGCCCAATTCCATTATTGCGGTTGGGTGGTTTTTAAAAACATTTTGACTTGTTGTCTTTTTCCCATTTCCATGATGTCCACCAGGTCTTGTACACTTAGTGATTTGTCCATTTGTATGGAAACACCAATGGTGCTGTCCTTGGCTGCGAGCAGTTCTAGTTTTCTTTCCAACTCTTCTGCTGTGCAAGGGATGCTTTCTAAGAAATAATTTTTATTGGCATCTACCGTCAATTGCGCATTTTGTTTGGCTTCTTTACTGGCGGCTTCTTTGGATTCAGGCAACATCACCTTGATAACATTGGGGTGCGCCATGGTAGACAAAATCAAAAAGAAGAGCAACAAGAAAAACATGATATCATTTAGTGAGTGGGTACTCACTTCTGCACGGTGCTTATTTCTTCTTGAAATCTTCATTGCCCTTTGCTTTCTATTAAAGCCAATTTCACCAACAAAGCATGTTCTTGAATTTTTCGGCTAAAACGATCTATGCGCTGTTGCATAAGGTGATGGGCGCCAAAGGCAACGATTCCAATGAATAGACCTGAAGCTGATGTGATCATCTTTTGATAAAGGCCTTGGCTAATCACAGCAATACTGATGTCCTGATTAACAGAGATATCAAAAAAGATGACGATTACCCCGGCAATGGTTCCGATGAAACCCAACAATGGCGCGATTCCCGCTATCAATGAAAGTCCCGAAAGATTTTTTTCGAATTGCGCAATTTCCAAGTTGGTTGCATCAGATAACAAATCGTCGGCTTCTTG
>CANHIV010000190.1 GCA_947460525.1 Flavobacteriales bacterium | reverse complement strand
GCGTTTTACACAAAAGCCAAGTCGCTACTCAGAAGCAAGTTTGGTTAAGAAGTTAGAGGAGTTGGGCATTGGTCGTCCATCCACATATGCACCCACCATTTCTACCATTCAGCAAAGAGGCTATGTGGAGAAGAAAGAATTGGAAGGGGTGTTGAGAAGCTATGAAGTAATAACCCTTTCAGGCAACGAGATCAAGTCTGAAGTTAAGACGGAAAGAACAGGTGCTGACAAAGGAAAGTTGTTCCCTACCGATATTGGTGTTGTGGTCAATGATTTCTTGGTGAATTATTTCCCTACGATTTTGGATTACAGTTTTACGGCCAATGTAGAAGAGGAGTTTGACATCATCGCCGAAGGAAAATTGGATTGGAGAGAGATGTTGCGCAAATTTTATTCGCCATTTCATCAATCCGTACAAACCACCATTGAGAGCGCATCTAGAGCGTCAGGTGAGCGTGAATTGGGAACAGATCCTGCTTCTGGAAAGCCGGTGATTGCTAGAATTGGAAGATTTGGTCCGATAATTCAAATTGGAGCTCCTGATGACGAGGAGAAGAAATTTGCATCGTTGCGCCCTGACCAAAGTATCGCGAGTATCTCTATGGAAGAGGCCATGAAATTGTTCTCATTCCCCAAAGTATTGGGAGAATGGAACGGTAAGAATATAGCGGTTGGATTGGGTAGATTTGGTCCCTATGTAAAATGGGACAAGACCTTTGCGTCTTTGCGTACCAAAGAGGGGGATGATCCGCATACGATTGAGTTGGAGCGCGCGATACAATTGGTAGAGGATAAGATCAACGGCGTTAACGCCAATTTGATCAAGACCTTTGAAGAGCGTCCAGAAATTCAAGTCATCAAAGGTCGATTTGGTCCATACATCAAAGTGGATTCTGACAATTATAAAATTCCAAAAGGAGAGGAAGCTGCAGAATTGACGTTGGAAAGAATTTTGGTAATCATGTCAGAAACAAAGCCGAGCGGTAAGAAGAGTGCGGCCAAAAGAGGAGGAGCCAAGACAGCAGTGAAGAAGGCAGCTCCTGAGAAAGCAGCACCCAAGAAAGCGGCAACAAAGAAATCAGCGGCCAAGAAGTCTCCCAAAAAATAGGTCTTCAGCAATGAAGTGTTGATAATGTTTTGCGAAACAAAGGCGCCCTTACGGGGCGCTTTTTATTTTCGAGCAATGGATTTTTCAGTATTTCTTTCCCCATCCCAAATTTTTGATCAGGACAAATCAAATTTTCCCGAGTCGTCGTTGATACATGATGTAGCCTTTTTTCATGACCAAGAAGAATGGGATTGGAGTTCCATAAAAATGGCAATGATTGGTGTGGAAGAAGACAGGAGAACACGCGACAATCATGGTGCTTCTCAGGCACCGGATGAAGTGCGAAAGAAGTTGTATGAATTGACAAAATGGGATGAGGCACCTGGATTGATGGATTTGGGAAATGTCAAGGCGGGGAGTGACATGGATGATACGATTTACGCGGTCCGCACCATTTGTGAGTTTTTGATTAAAAAGGAAATCGTTCCAGTCATTATTGGCGGTACGCAGGACATCACCTTTGCCAACTATTTGGCCTATGAGAATTTGGAGCAAACGGTCAATTTGGTTACAGTAGACAGACAATTGGATTTTGCCACAAGTCATGATGATGAGTCCGCTTCGGGCTATTTGAATAAAATTGTCTTGCACAAACCCAACTACCTTTTCAATTTTTCGAATTTGGGCCATCAACGCTATTTGACCGATAGAGATTTGGTCCTTTTGATGGAGAAAATGTATTTTGAAGCCACGAGGCTTGGAGAAGTTCAAGGTGATATTAGAGTAGTGGAGCCCGTGGTTCGAAATGCCGATATCATTTCCATTGACATGTCTTGTGTTCGCCAATCTGAATTTCCAGGTGTTGCCAACCCGTCTGCCAATGGCCTTTATGGCAATGAGCTGGCGCAAATAAGTCGCTATGCTGGAATGAGCGATAAGTTGACATCCATCGGATTTTATGAATGCAACCCCGTGTTTGATATTCGCGACCAATCCACAGGTTTGCTTGCGCAATGCATTTGGTGTTTTGTAGAGGGTTTTTTATACCGAAAAGGAGATTTTCCCAAAGCGGATTACATGGACTACACCCGCTATTCCGTTTTGATGGACGACAGCGGTGATGAATTGGTGTTTTACAAAAGCCCACTAACAGACAGGTGGTGGATGGATGTGCCTTACCCTGCGGGCACCAAAGAAAAGTACGAGCGACATCATCTTGTTCCTTGTAGTTATGATGATTATGAAACGGCATTAAGACAGGAAATGCCGGATCGATGGTGGAAAACCTTTCAGAAATTGGTCTAATAGAAGTCTGACCCAAGTCAGTCAAACCCAAGCAGTAAAGACCGGTTGCCTCTGTTTTTTTGCTTTTTTTTTGGATTGTGAATAAAATTTTCTACTTTAGCAATTCTACGTAGACGAATTCGAACTAGGTGGAGCACATAAGTTATGAAAATGAGAATTTCTTTTGTTGTATTATTTGCAGTTATCCTAAGCTGGAAGGCTAGTGCTCAGCAGGATCCGCAGTTGACCAACTGGATGTTTGATAAAGTATCTTTCAATCCAGCGTTTGCTGGGTCTGACAAGATGCACAATCTTTCGTTGTTTTACCGCAATCAGTGGACTGGATTTTCCAAAAGCCCAGTAACTTCATTGTTCAATTACCATGGTTATGCGCCAGTTGGTGATCACATGATTGGATTTGGAATTTCAACTATTGGTGAAACTTTGGGTAACGAGAACAATACCATGTTTCGTGCTAATTTGGCTTATCACCACACTTTGGGCGCCAACAGAATCAGCATGGGTTTGCAATTTGGAATGTTGAACAAGAGCTTGAACAATCAATGGGTGTATATCGATCAGAACGATCCATTGTTGTTGGGCGATAATGGATTATTAAATCCTCAAAGCTCTACTGCTTTTGATATGGCCCTAGGGGCAACTTTCTATCGTCCGGACAAATATTACTTCGGTGTTTCTATGACACACTTGACGGCATCTGATTTGGAAGATTTGAATTATCAAATGGCGCGTCACATGTACATTGTTGGTGGTTACAACCATTCATTGAACACGGATTTGGTTTTGCGTTCCAACTTGATGATGAAGACAGATTTAAAGGCCTCTCCAGCGGTGGATTTGAATGCAAATATTCTTTGGAAGAATATGTTGTGGGGAGGTTTGAGTTACAGATTGGGTGATGCCATTGCTCCAATGATGGGATTCCAAAAAGTTTTTGCTGAAAAAGTTTCAGGTCGTACAACATTCAATCAAACTTTTCGTATTGGATATAGTTACGATTTGACCACTTCAGATGTGCGTCAGTACAGCACTGGATCGCATGAAGTGTTTGTTTCTTATCTATTCAATATTTCTAAAGAGCCGTTGAAGACATACCATGTCAATCCTCGTTTCTTGTACTAATTTGAATGGAGTTGAAACAAAATGTGTTATTATTGCGTTGGAAATATTTGCTCAAGAAGAATAGTGGGAGGGAGAATTTTAAAAAGGAAATCATGAAAAAGTCATTTTTGTATTTCTTAATTGCCGTAGCATTATACGGTTGTTATGCACCGGGAGGTGGAGAATTGGTAGGGGTTTATCCTCGTGATGAGTGGTACCAAGCCAATCCTTATGGAATGAATTATATTCATTTCGGTTCTTATACCATGGGTCCAAGCGATCAAGACGTTCCTTACGCCTTGAACAATCGCGCTAAAACGGTGACCATTCCAGCATTTTATATTGATCAAACTGAAATCTCAAACAATGAGTACCGCCAATTTGTTTATTGGGTAAAAGACTCATTGATG
>CANHIV010000189.1 GCA_947460525.1 Flavobacteriales bacterium | reverse complement strand
ATTGCAAAGTTCCTTTGGTTCTTGGTATACTGATCGCTTGAATCTCTTCTAGAAAACATGACATTCCAATGATCACTTCGATGGGCAAGCAAGCTTTCATCAAGTTGGCCTTTAGTGTGGACGACGACAAATCCCATTCATTCCGTCCCTCTATCCATCCAGCAAATGCACCAATGACCACGCCTGACTTTTCCGCTACAAAAAAACTTTGTATGGACCACTCTGTTCCTTCTATCTCCTCTTCCAAGATGTTCCGCAGATACTCCCGCAATTGGCTTTCGTCACAACTCCACAATTCAAGCAATGCACATTGACCTGTGCCACTTTTTTCCGCCTGAATAATGGTCTCAATGAGAAATGGGATATCCGCTGGTACTGCGGGTCTGACATTTATATCTTCTTTTCTGCCCATGACGTCAATTGTTTGCGGTCAATTTTCCCATTGCTATTCAAAGGGAATTCAGGAAAATCCAAATAATGACTGGGAACCATGTACGATGGTAGATATTTCAAAAGCGCTTGCTTAACTTCGGAAATCGGCCATTGAAAATTCTCTGAAATGGCCACCAGCTCGGTTATCCCTCTCCCATTGTTCACCGCAACTGCCACTACTCGATTTCCTTCTGGCAAATATTTCTTAAGATGAAATTCAACCTCAGCGGCTTCAATACGAAACCCTTGAATTTTCATTTGGTTGTCTTGTCTTCCCATGTAAAGAAGTTCACCTGAATCGGCGCGCAGAGCACGATCGCCAGAATTGTACCAACGCTCGTTGTTCTTCACGACAAACTGTGTTTGGTTGAGGTCTTCTCTGTTCAAATACCCTTTCGTCAGGTATTGTCCGCCTAACCAGAGATTTCCCACCTCCCCATTCTTCGCCACTTCTTTCTCTTCATTCCACAATTGCACTGCCGTATGCTTCATGGGCTTTCCAATGCTCAACACCCCTTGATGCGCAGCATTGGCGCCATCTCTTTTGTACGTATAGCGCGTGCAGAAAATAGTATTCTCTGTTGGGCCGTATACATTATCAATTTGAGCATAAGGGACACATGCCGACCATTGCGCTGTAATATCCTCATGCAGCGCCTCACCACAGAAAAGCGAATACCGCAAACCCGTTGCGACTATTTCATCAAAATAAGGTTTTAAATAGGTTAAGATGGAAGGAACCATCAACGCAAAAGTCAAAGCTCTTTCTTCCAAAAGCTCCGCAATTACCGCGTACTTCATGCTATCAGGAGGCACTGTGTAAAAGCTAGCACCCATGGAGAGTGGAATAAAGAAGGACATTACCGAGAGGTCAAATGTCAAATCAAACATTTGAAGAAAACGGTCTTGATGATCCAATTGATAACCCAAATCGCTGAATCCGCTTTCGAATGCGCAAAGATTTCCCCATGTGATGGGGACACCTTTTGGCTCCCCTGTGCTTCCCGAAGTAAACAAAACATAAGCGCAATGCGCATTGGAAGGGAGACCCTTCTGGAACTCCAACTTGTGATGGGTCCTATCCACTATCAATGGCTCAGCCAAAGCATCGAAGAAAAAATCAAGATTTAAAATTTCTACAATCTTGGCTCTGCGTTCTGCGGGGTAATTGGGATGAATGGGGACGTAGAATTTTTTGAGCGACCAGCAAGCCAAGATGGCCGCATAGGTATCCACGTGATCATGCGCTACAATTAAAAACCCCTCATCCGGGTGAGCCTCCAACATTTTTTGAGCAGCAGCGACACGACACTTTAGGTCCAGGTAAGAAAACTCTTCTTCACCTACAACCAAAGCCAATTCATCACTTGTATTTAAGTGTTGAAAAACACGCTCTAAAGGGTGACGGTCATCATTAGCCAACATGGGCTAAAGATACGATTCTATTCATCTGAATCGCCATCTTGGATATTACCTAGCTCGGGCAATACATTTTTCACCTCTCCACTAGGAAGCGCCTGGACATCTTTGAGTTTTCGTTTTAACGCATTGGTTCGTGTTCCAATCAATTCATCCAAAGTGCCATTGGCTTGTTGAATATTCTTTTGTGCCTTTTCCAACAACCCCCCGAATTTCTCGAACTCCGTTTTTACGGCTCCCAAGATGGTCCATACCTCGCTGCTTCTTTTTTGCAATGCCAATGTTCTAAATCCCATTTGCAAGCTGTTCAATATTGCCGCCAAGGTGGTAGGTCCTGTAACGATTACTTTAAACTCTCGCTGCAATTGCTCGAGAAGATTAGAGCGACGAATGACCTCTGCATATATACCTTCAAATGGCAAAAACATGACCGCGAAATCTGTAGTATGCGGTGGATCGATGTATTTGTCGCGAATGTCTTTGGCCATTTTCTTGATCACCGCTTCCAAGTTTTTGTTGGTCGCCTCAATTGCCGCTGTATCTCCACTTTCATACGCATCCACCAATTGCTCGTAAGCATCTTTGGGAAACTTGGCATCTATCGGCAAATACACATTGGATTGGTTGTCATCTCGTCCAGGCAATTTGATGGCAAACTCCACCAGGTCATTGGACCCTTGCTTGGTCTTTGCATTGGCTTCATACTGTTCTGGCGCCAAGATTTGCTCCAATAACATTTCCAACTGCACTTCACCCAATCCGCCTCGCTGCTTGACATTGCTCAATACCTTTTTCAATCCACCAACATCTTGGGCCAAGGTTTTCATTTCGCCCAAGCCTTCTTGTACCGCTTTCAACTGATTGCCTACCGCCTCAAAGGACTGCCCCAATCTTTCATTCAATGTCTTTTGCAATTTCTCATCCACCGTCACACGCATATCTTCTAAGCGTTTGTCGGTGTTCTTTACCAAGTCATCAAATTTGACACGTTGGTTCTCTGTAAAATCTTTGAAATTGGCTTCAAAGCCCACACGAAATTCTTTGAACTCGGCTTTCACCGTTTCCAACAATTCCTTGGACATTTTTTGATTCTCCTCTTTGAACATGCGAAGCGTCTCATTCAAGTCCCGCTGAAAATCCTTTAAGGTTAGGTTCAATTCAGCACGATTTTCCTTCGATAAATTTTGGGTCTCCTCGCGGTTGATTTTGAAATCTTCCTTGAGTCCTTTCTCGATTCGATCCAATGCCGACTCGATGCGCTGCCATTCTCCTTGTCCTGAGGAGTTGCTGTTTTTTCTAAGCAATAACACCACGGCAATCAAACCGATGGCGATAGAAACAATGGACAATAGTTCTGGGGTCATGCCACAAAACTAGTTCTATAAAATTAGAAAATCGGTAGAATTCAAAAAGATTGTTTCAACACCCGCAATAAAACATCAACAGGCTGCGCGCCTGAAATCGAATACTTGCCATTGAAAACAAAAAACGGAACCCCTCTAATGCCAAATTGCTGAGCCGTATACAAATCATCTTGAAACTTCTTATCCCAAGCCTCGTCTTTCAGAACATCGTTGATATTTGTGGTCTCTTCGCCAATAACATTCAAAATGTTTTGTAAAACTTGCGTTGCCGACACATTGTCATTTTCAACAAAATAAGATTTCATTAAACGCTCTTTTGCCTCATTGCCTTTCCCTTTGCTTTGTGCAAACTGCAAAAGCAAATGCGCAGGATAAGTATTGGCCAGGATGGCGGAGGACAATTTCATTTGCAATTCAGCCTCTACTCCCATTTTTGTCACACCTTCCATCATCTGTGCCATCTGACTTTCAGACATCCCTTTTGACTCTGCCAAATATTGAGAAATGGGCACTCCTGCCTGATCCGCCGTGATGGTTGGATCCAACTGAAAACTGTTCCAATGGATATTTACCGGGCCTTCAAATTCCAAGAGCGCTTTTTCCAAGTGTCGCTTTCCGATGTAACAAAACGGACATGCGATGTCCGACCAAATATGT
>CANHIV010000188.1 GCA_947460525.1 Flavobacteriales bacterium | reverse complement strand
GGATGACCGGCAAATGTGCTGATATGTCCCAGAATGGGGGAGTGACTGAGCTTTTCGATATGGTCTTTGGAACTCACCAAGCAGCCTATGGGCATTCCCCCGCCCAGAGCTTTGCCCAAAACCAAAGCATCGGGTACAATGGAATAATGCTCAAACGCAAAAACCTTTCCTGTTCTCCCCATGCCGCATTGAATCTCATCGAGCACCAACATGGATCCCACTTCTTCACAACGTGCTTTAAGTGCCTGTAAATACAAAGGGTTAGGAATTCGAATTCCTGCATCGCCTTGGATGGTTTCTAAAAACACACCTGCTGTTTGCTCAGTAATCAATGCAAGATCATCCCAATTGTTAAGACGAATAAAATAGATTTCTGGTAGCAGTGGACGAAAGGCGCCTTTCTTTTTTTCGTTGTAACTCACCGACATTGCACCTTGGGTATTGCCATGATAAGCCCCAACAAAGGAAACAATTTGATGACGACCTGTCACCCGCTTTACCAATTTCATGGCCGCCTCAATTGCTTCTGTGCCGCTATTGACAAAATAGCAACAGTCCAAAGAGGAAGGAAGCATGGAAGTTAGAACATCCGCCGCTTCTACTTGACTTTTTTGAATGAACTCACCATACACCATGGCGTGTAAGTGTCGGTCAACTTGTTCATGTATGGCTTGTAGAATGGAGGGATTGCCGTGTCCCAAATTATTGACACCGATTCCAGAAACAAAATCGATGTATCGCTCTCCGTTTGGACCATACAAGTATATGCCCTCCGCACGTTCTATTTCCATTCCCAATGGAAAGGGATTGGTTTGTGCAAGATGCTGATCAATCAGTAATCGACTCATTTTTCAGTGTTGTCGGCTTCTTCAAACAATATTTCATCGGAAAAAATCCACGACTTTCCTCCTTGTCCCAAATGCCAAGATGGAATAACATCAAAAGCTGATTGGGCAGCAATTCTTATTGATTTGAAGTAACTCTTGTTTTGAATATCGAAACGAATCACTTTCTGCATTGGACCATATACCTGTTGTTCATCGGTGCAGATAATTTCACCCAAGAAGGTTTCTCGGCCATCGGGATAAGTGCCATAAAATTGAACGGCCTTAGGATACCAAATCCAAGTTTTGATATCTTGATGGACACTCAATCCAATAGAAGCCAATTCTGTGGGACGACCCAAATCAACATGAATGTCCAATGGTTTTCCATAATAGCCCTGCCATCCACCTGTTCTAAAGTCCTTACCGCCCAGAGCGCCGTCAATAAGTGCATCGCGACCACCGCCTGTATACTGGTTGTCATATTCACCAATAGAAATGATTTTCTTTAATGCATCCCTTGTTCTAAAAATGGCATGTGCCGGAGAGGATGACAATTCGCCATTCTTGGTCACAAGAAAAGCTTGAGCGGTTACTTCTGCTGCGTAATCGATGATGAAGGGCTGACCATAGTTGAAAGTTTGAACATTCTGCGTTTCGATGTTTTTTACTTGAACTTCGATACGAACATTCTCATAAGCATGATGAATAGCGATGGTAGCTTGTTCTGTAAAGCTAATGGCAGGTCCTGAAATGATGGGCAATGGCACGATGATTTCTGCCGTCATCAACGAACTGGGATGGGTACTTTTGTGTGTAGGTAGTACGCTGGATTTATCTGAAATTTTATAGGGTGAAAATGCCAACCATTCTCTGCCTTGTCCGGGCGCAACTTTGTATTGTCCATTCATGGCGCAAACCAACCAAGCTGACATTTGGCCACAATCTTCATTGCCACACAAACCGTCAGGATCATTGCGATAAAGCGTTTCAATGGTTTGTTGCAAATACTTCAATCCTTCTTTGTGGTAACTTTTGTGGGCGTATGGAAACAAATACAAGCAGTGGTGAGAAGGCTCATTGCCGTGTGCGTATTGTCCAATCAGTCCAGTAATGTCCGCTTGTTCGCGACCAGTTGTTTTGTCTTTGGCGGTAAACAATTGATGCAAGAATTCACCAAATTTTTTGGGTCCCCCATGAAAGGCAACCAAAGTCTCTATGTCATGCGGAACAAACAAGGCGTATTGCCAAGCATTGGCTTCTGTGAAATTGAAATCTACTTGGTAGGGATCAAAAGGTTCGATAAATCCGCCATTGCGTCTGGGTCGCATAAAGTGAGTGACGGGATCAAAAATGTTCTTCCAACTTTGCGCTCTTTTGGAGTAGGTCAAATAAACATCGCTCTTTTTGTTTTGATGCAAAAGCCAATCCATTTCCGCTACACACCAATCGTTGTAGGCATATTCCAATGTCTTGGAAACGGATTCACTGAATTCATCTGCAGGTACAAATCCCATTTCAGCATATCTCTTTTTCTCAGGTTCTGGACCATTGGTAGCATCAATCATCGCCTTTAAGGCCAACTCGGCATCAAAGCCACGTATCCCTTGAACATAGGCTTCAAGAATAACAGGAATACTATGAGAACCAATCATGCAATAGGTTTCGTTTCCTGCCAATTCCCACATGGGCAATTCGCCGCGCTCATTATAAATGGCCAAGAATGTTTTGATCCAATCCAAAGTAGCTTCTGGTTCCAGTTGGGTCATCAGCGGATGATACGCGCGGAAGGTATCCCACAAGGAGAAAACGGTGTAGCGCTTGTAACCTTCAGCCTGATGGATTTTTTTATCTTCACCTCTGTATCGTCCATCAACATCCGACCAAATATTGGGCACAGTATAGCAATGGTACAAGGCAGTGTAATAGTTAATGATTGCGTTGTTGTTGGATTCAGAAGGCCCTTTGGTTAGCGTTGGATATGGCGCCTTTTTTAATTTCTCCTCCCAAGTCAACTTGGCGTTCTTTTGATAAACTTCAAAATTGAAGTGAGGTGCTTCTGCATAAAGGTTTTTCTTGGCGCCTTCAATGTCTGTTCCACTTATGCCAACGCGAATATCCAATTGTCCGATTTGACCAAAACTCAATCTAAAGGTTTGAATCATTTCCAACACATCCTGTCTTTTCCCATTGACCATTTCAGTGCTCATTTCTGACAACTGATCCAATCCTTTGATGGGATGGCTGAATACAGCATAGAAGTAGCAATGTTGCTCTTCTGCCCATTCTTTGGAAACGCGGTATCCAGCGATAGCGGTATCTCCATAGGTGACCAAATCGTAGTACTGGAGCTTATCTCGGTAGGCCATGTCTATAAAAAGATAGGCGGTGTCCTGCGGATTAAAAGAGTAACGATGAATACCGCAATGTGGTGTGGCGGTCAACTGCACTTGAATATTTTGATCTTTCAAATGAACGGCATAATAGCCAGGACGAGCATATTCGTCTTGATGGGAAAAGGCATGTGACGTTGCATCAATCCAATGTTGTTTTTTATGGGTGTGTCCATTATTGGGGGTGAAAAGAATATCAGAGTAATCACTTATGCCAGTGCCTTGCAAATGGGTATGAGAAAAACCGAACAAGATGGAATCCGTATAGTGGTAGCCACCACATCCGTCCCAACCTTCTCTGCGTGTATCGGGAGAAAGTTGAACCAAGCCAAAAGGAACGGTAGCGCCAGGATACGTATGTCCGTGACCACCGGTTCCAATGAACGGATTGACAAATTCGGTTACAGACATCTTCTTTTGTCCAAGGCTAAAAAATGCTATTAAATAGCATGCAGTGGTGATTAAGGCTTTACGCATATGTTACAATTTGCTCGGTCGTGTTTGACGCCCATGTGACCAACAGGCGACTTACTCGGAACGATTTGTTGTTGATAAATGATTCGTTGTCTCTCATCCCAAAGAGCATCCAATTGCTCTTCACGGATTCTTTTGCATTCTTTTTTTTGAGCGGATATTTGGGCATCTTGCATTTCCCATTGCTC
>CANHIV010000187.1 GCA_947460525.1 Flavobacteriales bacterium | reverse complement strand
TGTAAGCGGCAAGGTGCAAGCAGGAAGGAGCTTCGAATTTCCAGCCTTGTCACAATGTTGCATGGCCACAATGATATGTTTGGCAGAGGCCACCAAGTCCATGGCGCCGCCCATTCCTTTCACCATTTTACCAGGAACTTTCCAATTGGCAATGTCGCCATTTTCACTCACCTCCATTGCGCCCAAAATCGTGAGATCCACTTTTTGCGCGCGTATCATCCCAAAGCTCATGGCGCTGTCAAAAACAGAGGAGCCTGGAAGCGTGGTTACGGTTTGTTTTCCAGCGTTGATCAAATCGGCATCTTCATCCCCTTCAAATGGGAAGGGCCCAGTGCCGAGCAAACCATTTTCGGATTGAAGTACAACCTCAATATGTTCTGGTACATAGTTGGCCACAAGGGTGGGGATACCAATTCCTAAGTTGACATACATGCCATCTTTTACTTCTTTGGCGATGCGTTTTGCAATTCCATTTTTATCCAACATGATCAAGCTCTTTTTTGGGTGGTTCTTTGTTCAATGCGCTTTTCGTAGTTCACACCTTGAAATATTTTGTGCACGTAAATGCCCGGCGTGTGAATGTGATCAGGATCCAATTCACCAGCGGGAACCAGTTCCTCTACTTCAGCGATGGTGATTTTTCCTGCCATTGCCATCAATGGGTTAAAATTTCGTGCGGTACTTCTAAAAATGAGATTGCCCATGGTATCTCCTTTCCATGCTTTGACAATGGCATAATCCGCATCAAAGGCATATTCCATCAGATAAGTTTTGCCATTGAATTCACGGGTTTCTTTTCCTATGGCCACTTCAGTCCCTACTCCTGCAGGTGTGTAGATCACAGGCATTCCATATCCTGATGCCATACAGCGTGTAGCCAGGGTGCCTTGAGGGATAAGTTCCACTTCCAACTCACCGGACAACATTTGTCTTTCAAACTCAGCGTTTTCGCCAACGTAAGAGCTGATCATTTTTTTCACCTGCTTTCCTTGAAGCAACAGGCCCAGTCCAAAATCATCAACGCCTGCATTATTGGAGACGCAAGTCAAATTTTTGACACCGCTTTTCACCAATTCGGCGATGCTATTTTCAGGAATTCCACACAATCCAAAACCTCCTACCAAAAGGGTCATCCCATCTTGTATCCCTTGACAGGCTTCGTGGGCATCATTTACAACTTTATTCAGTCCCATAATTATTTTTTTATCGTCGAGTCTACACCACCCATGAACAATTCACCATTGTTGTACAATCCATCGTCGTCTCCTTCACTAAAGATATCTTCATCGCTGAAGATGACGTCTGGATTGGTTGCGCGGCAATCAAAGCGCAAGGTATCGAAGTTAGCGGGTCGTGCAAAATCACCTCTTGAAATTTTGATGTCATTGTTGGCGTATACCTTGTTCATGAAGTAACCAAAAATGGGAAGACCTGTGTTGGCACCTTGACCCAAGTTGGTGCTGGAGAATCGAACAGTAGGATCTTGTGCGCCTACCCAAACACCGGTTACCAAATCGGGTGTCATACCAATGAACCAACCATCGGTATTGTTCTGCGTGGTTCCGGTTTTTCCTGCCAAGGGATAGCGCAAATTGCCATAGGGTCGGCCACTGCGAATACGGGCCGCTGTACCAAAATTACAGACCCCTTTCATCATGTCCACCAAAGCGTAAGCGACGCTAGGATCCAGGGCTTGGCTGATGTGGGGATCGGCTTCGTAAATCAAGTTTCCATTGCGATCTTCTATGCGCAACAAGAAAGTAGGTTCAATGTACATCCCTTGATTGACCAGCGCTGAGTTGGCGCCAACCATTTCGTACAAGGACAATTGGGCCACACCCAATGCAATCGAATAGGTGTGGGGGATATCGCTCTTGATACCGAGGTTTCTGGCCAATGCAATAACGGCATCGATGCCATAGTCGGCAATCAATTGCGCAGCAACAGTGTTGACAGATGCGGCCAAGGCTTTGTTCATCACGTATCTACCTGCACCGCCTCCGCGTGGACACCAGCGCTCTCCTGTAGGAAGGGGGATGCATGGAGAGGCCACTACAACGGGATCACAAGGTTTTTTGCCCATGCGCAATGCCGTGGCATAAACAAATGGTTTGAAGGTTGAACCCACTTGTCGACGCGATTGGAATACGTTGTCGTATTTGAAATAGTTGTAATCTATGCCACCTACCCAAGCTTTGACATGGCCAGATTTGGGATCGATGGACATGAGACTAGCGTGCAATATGGCTTTGTGATACAAGATACTGTCCAAGGGGCTCAAGGTGGTATCCTTGGGACCCGCATGGCTGTATACTTTCATCTTTACAGGCTTGTCAAAGATTTGCTCGATTTCATTGGCACTGTGGTAGGGCCAGCGCTCTCCACAGCCTCCCTCATCTTCTTGACAAACCCATTCACTTCCTTCATGGCTGATGTAACTTTTGGGTCGCTTGCACTCGGGACACTGTTGCCCGGCCAAGACCTTGTAGCGGTCACTTTGCTTGACCGATTGATCAACGATATTCTTGCGATCCGATTCTGTAATGCCGTTGTAGAAAGGATAATTTTCTTTTCTGCGTGATTTCAAATCTTGGGTGAAAGCCTTTTGCAATTCTTTGCTCAAGTGCTCTTCCACCGCATATTCTCCGTACTCCTGTAACCTGGAATCGAGCGTGGTGTAGATTTTAAGTCCGTCTTTGTAAATGTTGTAAGGAGTGCCGTCCGCCTTGACATATTTCAAACTGCCATCCGCATTTTTTTCTTCAAAGATGCCTTGCAGTTTGAGACGAAGTACCTCTCTGAAATAGGGCGCCATCCCTTCTGTGTGGCTGATTTTTTGGAAATCCAATCCCAAAGGAAGTGCACGGAGCGAGTCATATTTGGCTTCTGTGAGATAGCCATTTTTCACCATTTGTTTCAATACAACCTCTCTCCTTTTGGTCACCTTTTCTTCGCGCTTGATGGGATTGAACAAAGAAGAATTTTTTAGCATTCCCACGAGCATCGCGCATTGATCAATTGTAAGCTTATCTGGGGTGGTATTGAAGTACACCAATGCTGCAGATTTGACACCCACGGCTTGGTTCAAGAAATCATATTGGTTCAGGTAGTGGGTAACAATTTCCTCTTTGGTATAAAGGCGTTCAAGGCGACAGGCAATGATCCATTCTCTAATTTTTTGCCACGCACGTTTTACCTTTCCAACTTTCTCAAAGTTTTTGGTGAATTGCTGCTTGGCCAATTGTTGGGTAATGGTAGACCCACCGCCATCTTGTCCAAAGCTGAATACCGCGCGAAAAAGACCCAAATAATCTACACCGCTGTGCTGGTAAAAGCGTTCATCCTCTGTCGCTACCAAGGCATCTATGAGGTGCTTGGGCAATTCGTTGAACTTGACATCCGCTCGATTTTCCTTGAAGTAAGATCCAATCATTTTCCCATCGGCACTGTAAATGGAAGAGGCCAAACTCACCTTGGGATTGGCCAGTGCGTCTACGTTGGGCAATCCACTAAATAGCGTAATGAGGAGAATCAAAAAAACCAAAATGGCAGGAGTGGCTCCTATCCAAATGATTCGCTTGTTGTATTTTTTAACCACGTCAGGATTCAAATTTTCCATACTACAAAGATAAATTTTGGTGGACGCAAGACGAGAAATAATGCCGGGTCTTTCAACAAGCGATTGCTCATTTCTCAGACCTCAATTACGCTGCCATTTACGAGAGGTCATGGGGCAGTTGAAAGTACTGGAATACTTTGTTGGCAATGGGCTTGGACACGGCAACGGCCAAGGATTCTGCGGTTTGCTGCTTAATGTTTTCGACACTTCCAAATTGGCGCAAGAGTTTTTGGGCGGATTGTATACCCAATCCAGGAATTTGG
>CANHIV010000186.1 GCA_947460525.1 Flavobacteriales bacterium | reverse complement strand
TGAGTAATTTTTTTTCAAATGAATAGAGCGCAAAGATAAACCAAATCAATGCGCTGCGTACGACTATCTTGAAAACACCAATTCCGATTGACCTATTTTCTTTCCGCCTTCATAAATGAAGATTTTGTAAGTGCCTTTGGAAAGTGCTCCACCAGCGTTGCAATAGATACAAACGTCGGTGTCTTGGTTTTGGTAATCAATTTCTCGCATTGCGCTATACGCCATTGGCGAACCGTCCACAGTGGTGTTGCCGGCGTTTCCAACAACACTGCCTCCTGGACCTTCCACGCGCATGTATATTTTTCTTGTACCTGATTTGACAATGCTGTTTTGTCGAATGGTGAAACATGACTTCAATTGCTCCGCTTGCGATGCACGCTCTACATCTTTCTCGCCACCGCGTGACTTTTCTTTGATTCCTTTGTTCGAAAAACCTGCAGCCGACAGGACAGAACCTTTGGTAACCAACTCCTGTGTGGTATTCAACTCATTGGCCAATTGCTTGGACTGTGACTCTGCATGATCCGCGCGATTGGTCTCGTTTTGTTTCTCTACAATCAATCGGTCATTCATGCGCTGCAAGGAATCTATGTCATGGATATAACCCTTCATGATGCGACGCAATGTTGCGGTTTCATCGCGAAGCTTACTAATATCAAAATCTTTGTTGCGTGCAGCTTGTAACAACGAACCTATGCGCTGCGCTTGCCAAGCAATGCTATCTTTCATTTGGGCATTGTCCGTTTCCATCCCTTGGAAAGTCTGCTGCATTTGCTCCAACTCCATTTGCAATCCATCTCTTTCATCAATCAATGTCCCATTCTCTTTGTCAATGTATACGATTCTTTCCGTCAATTCTTTTTTGGTAGAATACAGCATATAGCCCAAAAACAAAGAGAGGGCGGCCAAGATGCTGATGAGGATAACGTAAACGCGATTATTCATAAATATTTTTTTACAAAATTAAGTTGTTTGTTGTTTCAATGTTCCGTCTTATATTTGCCACCGCTTGGGTCCTGTGGCCGAGCGGCTAGGCAGAGCTCTGCAAAAGCTTGTACAGCGGTTCGAATCCGCTCGGGACCTCTAAAAATCCTCCTTCGGGAGGATTTTTTTATGCCCTAAGGTTGACCCGAATTCAAATCCAACTCATCCTTCACACGCTTGACACCATTGTGATACAAGGCGCTTTGCTCTATTACAGGAAGAACCACAAATGAAAATTGATAGATGGGGTCATAGGTCCAAGATTGCTCACGTTGCTCACGCGGCATCCATTGCACTTTCCCGTTGATTTTTTCACCGGCCACCAAAAGCACACTCAACACCAACAGGGTTTTCAATACAGAAAAAAACAATCCTGCAAATGAATTCACATTGCCGCCACCGCCAGCTTTGATAGCGGCACCGGCCAATTTGGCTACAAAATACAACGCCAACGCAATGCCTATCAAACAAACAAGAAATGTCTTTAGCCCAGTACCATTGGGCTGCGGGCCACCCCACTTCTCAGCAATCCAATCAGAAAAATGTATCGCCAAATACAGAGAAACAAAAATGAACAAGAGATAAAATATCTCCATGATGAATCCATTTTTCCAACCCCGCCATGCGGCCAATCCCAACAAGAGAAAAATGACGATATCAAAAATCATAATCATGGTTGAAAATTAAACTTTTTATCGGCAAATTCATGATTTCCTTCGATTCTTTGTCCATTCTCGCTTGTTAATTACTTGATGATGTTCCTACTTTTGTAAAAATTATTGAATCATGAGTCAGTTTGATGTCGTTGTTATTGGATCAGGTCCTGGTGGTTATGTGAGTGCCATTCGTTGCGCACAATTGGGAATGAATGTCGCATTGGTAGAGAAATACAACAGCTTGGGTGGAACTTGCTTGAACGTAGGTTGCATTCCTTCTAAAGCTTTGTTGGACTCTTCCGAGCACTACCACCAAGCGGTTCATCAATTCAATGAGCATGGTATTGAATTGTCCTCAGCGCCTAAAATCAACATTCAACAGATGATCACGCGCAAAGCGGGTGTTGTTTCTGACACAGTGAAAGGCATTCAATTTTTAATGAAGAAAAACAAGATTACTGTTCTTCACGGAATGGGAAGCTTTGTGGATGCGCACACTTTGTCTGTGGCTGGCGAAAAAGAAACGGTAACCATCAGCGCCAAAAACTTCATCATTGCGACAGGATCTAAGCCTGCATCTTTGCCTTTCATCAATATCGATAAAAAACGCATCATTACGAGCACTGAAGCTTTGGAAATGAAAGAAGTGCCCAAGCACTTGATCATCATTGGCGGTGGTGTAATTGGATTGGAGTTGGGCAGTGTTTATGGACGTTTGGGTGCCAAGGTGAGTGTCGTAGAATTCATGGATGGCATCATCCCAACCATGGACAAAGCATTGGGCAAGGAACTTCAAAAGTCATTGACCAAATTGGGATTTGAGTTCTACTTGTCGCACAAAGTAAAATCCGTTGAAAACAAAGGCAAGAAAGTCATTGTGAAAGCAGACAACGCCAAAGGTGAGGAGCTAACATTAGAAGGCGATTACACATTGGTATCTGTAGGTAGAAAACCCTACACAGAAGGACTTAACGCAGACAAGGCAGGCGTTGCATTGGATGAAAGAGGTCGTGTGATCACCAACGATCTTCTACAAACTTCACAACCCCACATTTACGCCATTGGCGATGTGGTGAAAGGCGCCATGTTGGCCCACAAAGCAGAAGAAGAAGGTGTTTATGTAGCAGAAATTTTAGCGGGTCAAAAACCCCACATCAACCACCACTTGATTCCTGGCGTAGTGTATACTTGGCCGGAAGTAGCAGCAGTAGGTTATACCGAAGAAGAATTAAAGAGCAAAGGCATTGCCTACAAAATGGGAAGTTTTCCATTCAAAGCCAGCGGAAGAGCTCGTGCCAGCATGGATACGGATGGTTTCATCAAAGTGTTGGCCGATGCCACAACGGATGAGGTATTGGGCGTTCACATGATTGGTCCACGTTGTGCAGATTTGATTGCAGAGGCCGTGATGGCTATGGAGTTCAAAGCCACGGCAGAGGACATTGCACGCATTTGTCATGCACATCCCACATTTACAGAAAGCTTGAAAGAGGCGGCCATGGCGGCAACAGCCAACCGCTCCATTCACATGTAATTATAAATTGACAATAGAAAAGAGAAGAAGGCCACGCGCCTTCTTTTTTTATGCCATCAAGGTGAATCGCGCCACCTGAGTATCGTTCAACGTGCAGGGCTCATGCCACATGGATAGAGGTCGAGCGTAAACGCTTCCAAAAGGAATGCTCTTGTAAATCACCATAGGCTCTTGGGTTTCACTGTGGTTGGCCAGAGTGATTACTTCGTAAATGCCGCCTTTGTAATGTTTCCAACGAGAGCCCGGCATGGGGTAGTGAAAGGGATAGTTCATTAAAACGAAGGGTTGATGGTGCTTGTAAATTTCTTCTTGGGTTCTTTGTTCTTACCCACTCGAAAAACATACCCTACTTGAACACCGCGCTCAAAGTAGTGAATGGTCTGTGATGCCCGGGCATTTGCATCGTTGATGCCATTTCCCGCAGCATGTTTCTCCAATTGAATGTCAAACAAATAATTGATGCCATTTTGAAAACCATGTTGTACAAAAAAACAATCATTAAAAACAAATCGAGCACCGTAAACAGCGCTGATTCCAATGCCACTAAAATGCAAATTGTTCAAGTAACGTTGGCGCATAAAGGTGTAATCCGTCCAACAAATTACCGCTCCTGTTCCTATGCCTCCATACAAGTCAATGCGCGACTTTAACTTTGGCAATTGCAAAACGGTACCGCGCTTTTCCAATTGCACGCGGATATAATTCATCCCAT
>CANHIV010000185.1 GCA_947460525.1 Flavobacteriales bacterium | reverse complement strand
TACGACCCCAGAAGAGATGCCTCTCCTCAATACCAGCGACACAGCACCCGCCAAGGTGATTTTAGTTCTGCCCTGTTGGTGCTATCGGCCGCTGTAATGAAAGCGGATGGTAAGCACATGAAAAGCGAATTGGATTACATCCGTGAAACTTTTCGCAAGCAATTTGGTGAGGCCATAGCCGCTGAGCAAATTGGAATTCTGAAGGAACTCTTGAACAAAGACATTCCCGTAAAACAGATCTGCGACCAGATCAAATATTACATGGAGCATCCCATGCGCTTGCAACTGATCCATTATTTGTACAACATCGCAAAGGCAGATGGCAACGTGGACAAATCAGAAGTTGAATTGGTAGACCGCATTGCGTATTACATTGGACTATCACAAGCCGATCGTGATTCCATCAAGGCCATGTTCTATGCTTCAACGGATAAGGCTTATACTATATTGGAAATTACTGTTCAGGCGACCGATGATGAAGTGAAAAAAGCCTTCCGTAAAATGGCCATGAAATACCACCCCGATAAAGTTCGTGATTTGGGTGAATCTCATCAAAAGGCAGCTCAGGACAAGTTCATTGAGGTACAAAAAGCCTACGAGAGCATTTGCAAGGAGCGTGGAATGAAGTAAAGAAAATAAATCACTATCTTCGGAACAACTATGAAGAAGTTAGTATTTATTGTTTTTTGTTCATTGGTTGCTCTTCTGTCAGAAGGGCAAACTTATTTCTTAAATGGCAATGCTGTGGCCACTGGTAATGATTGTTATCAATTGACCAGCAGTGGCGGCAATCAAAACGGAACCGTTTGGTACGCCAACATGATCAATTTGGTTGAGGATTTTGACATCACTTTCAAAATGTATTTGGGCAACCAAGACGTCAATGGAGCGGATGGAATTTGCTTCGTTCTTCAAAATATTGGAACAAGCGCTATTGGCGTCAGCGGAGGCGGAATGGGCTATCAGAGTTTTACCACATCACTTGGAATTGAATTTGACACTTGGCAAAATACAGATTCTGGTGATCCAGCCTATGATCATATTGCAATAGAAAAAAACGGTGTTGTGAATCACAACTCGCCTGAGAGCATAGCAGGTCCTGTTCAAATGGATGCCCTCGACGCAAATACGGAGGACAACACGGACCACGTGGTTCAAATCAAGTGGGATGCATCGGCCAATTTGATTCAGGTTTATTTTGATTGTGTTTTCCGCTTACAAGCCACCATTGATATTTCCAATGAAATCTTCAATGGGCAATCTTATGTTTATTGGGGATTTACCGCTGCCACTGGTGGTGCGGTCAACACCCACCGCGTCTGTTTGGAGCCCGATATTTTAGCATCGGCATCAGAAGTTCAAGCTTGCCCGGGTACCAGTGTTCAAATCAACGCCGGACCTTCACAAAGCGGGACTTACAACTGGACGCCACCGGCAACTTTGAGTGACCCTACCATTGTCAATCCCATCGCCACGCCGGATACCACAACCACTTACAGCGTCACTTTCACTAACCTTTGCGGAATTGCTCAAACCTCCACCATTACCATCAATGTTGAACCATTGGTGATTGACATCCCCTCCACCGCCCTGCTGCAATGTTCTGACACCCTGGCCACTGTCAATACCACTTCCAACTTCACCAGTCTGCATTACAATTGGAGCACATTGGATGGAGGGATATTGGGGTCTGACACGCTCTCTTTGATGAACACCAATCAATCTGGGACGTACATCGTAGAGGCCAATTACAACAACCAATGTTTTGACAGTGACACCGTAGTTGTATCAGCGGACTACAGTGATTTTGTTTTGAGCGTAGCCTATGATTCTGTTTTAACCTGCTACGATCCCACGTTGACCTTTGCCGCCAACAGCACCATCAATGGCACCCAGTTCATGTGGACAACCACTGGTGGACAAATCAACATGAATCCCGCTCAGGCATTCATCACCATTGCCAATACAGGCGTTTATACCATTGCCGCATACTACAACAGCAATTGTCAGGACACATACAGTATTACTGTCACCGCGGATCAAAACATCCCCGTATTGACACCATCACCTGACAATCTCATCACCTGCTTTGAGCCCACATTAACGATGATCGTTAATAGTAGCGCACCCAACATGAGTTACGATTGGGGTCCCAACATCAACAACCCACCTGCACAAAACAATTGGTCGGTAACCAACGCGGGCAACTACAATGTAACAGCCACCAACACCGACAATGGATGCTCCGCGATACAAAATTTCACGATAGGCATAGACACTGTTAGACCTGAAGTTACCTGGGGCACTCCCGACAGTTTGAGTTGTTTGCATCCCATAGAAACGTTGAACATGTACAGCGTGAATTTGTCCAGTTGGAATGCCAATTGGAGTACACTTGAAGGATCATTTGTAGGGATGGATCCCAATGTTTTGTATCCTGAAGTGAATGCCAGTGCCATGTATTTTGTGGACATCCAAAATCCAGACAACGGATGTATTCGCAGCACCCAAGTGTTTGTTCCAGAGAACAACAACATCCATTTTGATGTCAGTCAATTGAGTTTCCCCAACATTGTCACCATGAACAATGACAATATCAACGACGAATGGCGTCCTTTCTTACCCGATGATCCCGCACAAGATGTCAGAGAATACTTCTCCACCTATGATTTAAAAGTATACAATCGTTGGGGAGCGTTGATGTTTGACTCAAGCGATGCCACTCCTTATTTCAAGCCCACAGACTTATCAGAAGGAACGTATTATTACATCCTCACCTACATCACCACCTGCGGTGCAGGAGACGAAGGACAAGTGGATGGGTTTGTTTCGGTGAATCGGTGAAGGTGAATCGGTAATGGGTAATGGGTAATGGGTTATGGGTTATGGGTTATGGGTTATGGGTTTGAGTCAACCGTAAACCGTAAACCGTCAACCGAAAACCGTCAACCATTTTCGGGCGAAGGCATCGGCTTCCTCTTCCTTTTCTTTTTGCCAATCTGAGTAGGCTACCTTTTCCAAGAAGATCTCCTTTTTACCATGCAATAGTATGTGGCCCACTTCATGGAAAAAAGTAAACCAAAAATGCACCTTGTCTTTCAAACCATCCGCAATCAGAATGCAGGGTGTGTCATTTTTCCATCTTGTGGCGCCGCTGATCTCTGTTTTTTTTAGGGATGGAATTCGCAACACTTTTACACCGGCTGAGCTGCAATATTTTTGGATTTTATCAAAACTTTCTTCCATTGAAAGAGCGGTTAGTGATTGCAATTTCGGTAATATCGATTTGAATTTTTTAGCCGAGTAGTCCATAACATTCATTTCTTCAGCTACAATCTCGCCTTGCCTCAACCACGCAGAGATTGCAAAAGGCGTATTGGACTTGTCCAATGAAATACGAAAAGCCACTTTCAGTTGTTGATTGCAATAATAATTTTCCCAAGCCCCTGCAGAACTCAATCTAAAAAAAGAAAGCAACGACAAGGTCCTTTCTTCCATCGAATCTTGTTGCGGCAACCAGCCCATGCTCATCATCTCTTGCAAAGGAAATTTCTTGGCCCAAGGAATGGCATCGGCAATAATGGCCTTGTATCGTTCACTGGCCAAATAGGCATTGAATGCATTTTGCATCTTCATCCAATAATCCGCTTTGATGTGTGTGACCTGTTCAAATTGAATGGCCATATCCGGTGTAATAGAGCTGTCCCCATTTAAAACAGCGATAATCGTTTTCTCCGGTTTTCCGGTGCGCACTGCAAACTCTTTGGGGCCCATGTTCATCTCTGCCAACTTTTCTGCAAGCGTTTCACCCGGATGAAAAACAATGGGAGCGAAATACGAATTTTTATTTTTCATAACGACCTGACTTAATGGTAGTCTATAATTTCAATAATTTGAATATTCACTT
>CANHIV010000184.1 GCA_947460525.1 Flavobacteriales bacterium | reverse complement strand
ACAACACCTGCATCACTTGGACGATTGGTGGTCATTGTAGCTGTACCCACCATGCTGTCGTATTGCTCATACACCCAGCGCTTGCTCGCGATATTGGGCAAGGCAATCAATTGCTTGGCAATAGCTGCGCAATTGTCTGGAACTGGTACATCAACAATATTGAACTTTTTGGATGCTGCGAAATATGCAGGCTCTTTGTATTCTCTCTCGTATTGGGGAGCGCCGCCACCCAACACCAAACTTTCCGCAGGAATTTCACTTACCAATTCGTCGTTCATGAAATAACGAACCATTGGGCCTTCCGTCACGATTCCTATTTCTGCAGCGTGCAAATCCCATTTGTCAAAAATGGCCTTCACCTTTTCCTCTTCACCTTTTTGAATCACCACCAACATGCGCTCTTGCGATTCTGAAAGCAAAATCTCAAATGGCAACATGCCTTCTTGTCTTGTTGGTACTTTGTCCAAGTAAATGTCCATCCCCACTTTTCCACCTGCACTCATTTCAGATGTAGAGCATGTAATTCCCGCCGCTCCCATATCCTGCATACCTCTGATGGAATTGGTCTCTGCCAATTCCATTGTTGCTTCTAACAACAATTTCTCTTGGAAAGGATCTCCCACTTGAACACTTGGCAAATCTTTGGCAGATTCCTCTGTAATGTCTTTTGATGCAAATGAAGCACCTTTGATTCCGTCTTTTCCTGTGGCAGACCCTACGATAAACACCGGATTGCCTACACCACTTGCTTTGGCAGAAATAATCTTTGAGCTATCAATTAAACCAGCAGACATGGCATTTACCAAAGGATTGACTTGGTAACTTTCGTCAAACTGAACTTCTCCACCAACTGTAGGAATACCGAAAGCGTTGCCGTAATCACCAATTCCTTTTACAACGCCTTCTAAAAGCCATTGTGTTTTTGGGTTGCTCAATTCGCCAAAGCGCAAGGAGTTGAGCAAAGCCACTGGGCGCGCGCCCATGGTAAAAATATCTCTGTTGATTCCGCCAACACCTGTAGCCGCACCTTGATAAGGCTCAATGGCTGATGGATGATTGTGGGACTCAATTTTAAAAGCACATCCTATGCCATCGCCGATGTCTACCAAACCAGCATTTTCCTCGCCTGCCTTCACCAACATGTGGGGTCCGTCTTTGGGCAAGGTTTTTAACCATTTGATAGAGTTCTTGTATGAACAGTGTTCACTCCACATTACGGAGTAGACACACATTTCAGTAAAGTTGGGGGTTCTACCTAAAATTTCAGAGATTTTTTGAAATTCTTCTGGCAACAAGCCCATTTCTCGAGCTTGTTCTAGTGTAGCAATTTGAGTGGCTGATGACATAATATAAAAAGTTGCCCAAAGGTAGCGTTAATGAACCAAAATCTCATCAATAAATAGCCAAGACTTTTCACCAACAAATGGGTGGTCTGACGGTAGTTTTTTAATAGATGAGGCCTTCAACTTAAAAAACGAAGATTTGTTTGACTTGGCGTAGAACTTGGGCAGCAGAACAAATGCAAAGTTCTTTACCCCCTCTTCGTCATTGTATTGCTGTGCGGTTACCTCCAATTTGTCCACCGGCTCGAAATTGATTCCATCTTCTGACCAAAGCAGCTCAACTTTTGATGGCCAATACACCCATGCACTTTTTTTGGACAATGCACGAAGCTCAATGGATCTTGCATTTGCATCGCTGACTTCAAAATTTACTTCAAAATCTGTTCCTTCAAAGCCTTGCCATTTGCCGTCCCAAACAAATTCGCCCAGCACGCCATCAATGAGCGCAGCTTTACCGGCAGCTGGATATTTCAGGCTATTTTCTATTTGATACTCCATTGATGGAATCCTGTAATAATTGGTTCTTACCGGAAATTTCAATTCTTGCATCTCGCCATTGGGAAGCGGATAACTCACTTCACAAATGCCAGATGCCTCCATGGCAAAGTCTTTTGCGCCATTGCTTGTAATTATCGTATCCATACCCATGGGGTGGTAGATGTATTTGATGTTATTCAATGGATACATATCGCCCACTACCTCTGCATGCATCGTCTGAGCAGCATCAAAAATCTCACCCATGATCTCAATGGTAGGGCTTTCCACCCATTGCACTTGGTCCAACCACACAAAACCTTTTTGAAGAATTCTGAGTTCCAACATATTTCGATCCTCACCCTCCAATGGCACGTATGGGATGTCATAACGGTTCCATCCTGTCAACACCTCAACGGTATCTTTCCAAATGAACTTTCCCCATGGTTTTTCAATGCGAAGCGCAATTTTATTTTCTACTTTTTTCTTATTGCTGGATGGTTCAGCATACGCCCAGAAACTGAGCACGTACGCATGATTGGCTACCGTTGCAAATTGATAAAAGCTGATTTCCTGGGATTGGTCATGACTATTTTGTCCGCCCAAATTATTTAGCCTTAAGCTCACCTCTCCGTGATGAGCAACGCTGCGATCTAGAAATGCCGATGCCCCATGATCCTTGCTCATGTGCAGGTAGCAAGCGGTTGGAATTCCCACAGCCGTCCAGTTCTCAAAGCTAAAGTCCTTGATGTGATTGCCTTTCCACTCCTTCTCTTTCAGTGCATTCATATTCATCGTTGGGATTTCAAATTGAATCACCTTTACTTCGAATGGATTGAGTACAATCTCAAAAATATCACCCACTTTTTTCTTGCGGTTTTCAAAAACAAAATTCCAAGTTCCATTGGCTGCAAATTCGCCCTCTGTGGGAAGATTTAGGATTTTGTGCTCGTTCTCGCAATTGACCAAAATGAACGTTTTTCGATTGGGATTTTCACCTGAAAAACAAGCGGCATCCACTTTCATTTTGCCCCACCAATCTTTTCCAGGAAAATCTTTGATTTCATTTTGGTATTGAATATCCTTTGTCAAATACTGCAACTCTCTGGCTGCTTCATGGTAGGCCGACCACATGGCAGGGTTCTTGGGAAAACTCTCTCCAACGTGTCGAATAAAAGCTTGGGAAGCACGAGCCCCATGAATAACCCCCAAGTAGACCATCGCCTTGAGTTCGTTGGCTGTTGGTTCCCTACTCCAATATTCTTGTCCTCCAAAAGCCTGCGGCACTATCCAGATGTGTTTTTTAAATTGATAAAACTCCTTGAGCTTTTGCAAATACTCGCCAGCGTTGACGACAGAATTTCCAGGAATAGGATAAGGATCTGTCATTACGATATCCAAAAGATCTTGGTAGGGCAAGCTGGGCTTGGGATCGACAAACACCATTGAAATGGGGTGATGGGGATCCAATTTTCGGATCAGTGCCACCGCCTCAGCAAGCTCTTCAGGCGCGATGAATTGACCATCTGGCTCATCACTCACATACCAGCTGAGCAGAGCGGGATGATCTCTAAAAGTTCTGACTTCTTGTTCTATTCGTCGCAGCTTACTTTTTCGCAATTCGGGACTATCACTTTTTTTCAATGCGCATACCTGTTGCAAATTGTAATTGACCCGCATTCCGAGTTCGGCACACAAATCCATGTAGGCTTTTCTTCTTGGCAAAGTAGAATCCTCAATCGCTTGATAAGGAGAATAAAGATTGAAACCATTCATCGCCTCTGTTCGAAGAATCCACTCAAAATCATCACGCTCACGTGCATAAAATCCAAATGGAAAAAAAGGAACCCTTTTGTCCGCTTGCGGAAAATGCGGCTGTGTAGATAGTGAAGTCTCTAAACTCCCAGATGGAAAGTGAATTCGAACCGCGTTGTCTTTTCTTGTTAATGTTCTAATTTCAATGGTATCTCTTATAATCTTCCCATTCCATATTACACCGATAGGTACCTCAATCTGACCATCTTTAAGCAAGTTCATTTCATGCTTTTCAATGGGCAAAACTTCCCAATGGTATTGCTTTCCTGTTGTTACCATTT
>CANHIV010000183.1 GCA_947460525.1 Flavobacteriales bacterium | reverse complement strand
ATTGTTGGTATACCCGGCGTTCCAGAAGCTTATGAGATGCCGAGAAACGTCATCGACTTAACAGTATCCAAGAATTTCACCAATGGCCTTGGTGTTAGATTCGGTATTCAAGATTTATTGAATGCTACCTCTTACATGATTCAAGATGCCAATGGTGATGGAAAATTGAATGTGGACAATGATCAAGTCATTCAACAATTCAATCGCGGAACCTATTTCACCATGGGCATTCAATACAAGTTTAGAAAGAAGTGACTTAACAATTCCGTTACATCCACCCAACAAAGAAAACAATAGAGTAATAAATGAATAACGGCGTTGTAATGATGCAATAACGTTAGGTAGGTTGCTTTGCAAAAAATAATAAAACAAATGAAAAGAATTTTACTCCTTGCATGCCTTATGCTATCTGCATGGGTATCAAAAAGCCAGATTATCGTGAGTGGTAATTTGGACATCAATGGTCGTACGACATGGACCAACAACAACATTTACATTTTACAAGGTTTTGTCAGAGTAACAGCCAACGATACATTGTTGATTCAACCAGGAACCATTATCAAAGGTGACTACACTTCAAAAGGTTCATTGATCGTTGAGCGTGATGGATATTTGATCGCACAAGGAACTGAAATGCAACCCATCGTTTTCACCTCACAAAAACCAGTTGGACAGCGCGCTTACGGTGACTGGGGTGGATTGATTGTTTGCGGACGCGGTGCTGTGAATCAACCTGCCAATCCCGCCAACAATACTGCCCAAGGAGAAGCCATCGTAGAAGGTGGAGTGGGTTCTGTATATGGCGGTGGTGCCAATCCTGATGACAATGACAACTCTGGAATTATCCAATACGTTCGTATCGAATTTGGTGGTATTCCTTTCCAACCCAACAGTGAAATCAATGGATTGACACTTTGCGGTGTTGGTGCTGGAACTACTATTGACCACGTTCAGGTTTCTTATTGTGGTGATGATGCTTTTGAATGGTTTGGTGGAGCTGTCAATGCAAAATACCTTGTCGCTTACCGCAACTGGGACGATGATTTTGACACTGACTTTGGTTACAGAGGTCGTATCCAATTTGGTTTGGTGGTTCGTGATCCTGCTATTGCTGACCAAAGTGGCTCCAATGGTTTGGAGGCGGATAACGATGCGCAAGGAACAACCAACACGCCCAATTCTCAACCCAAATTTTCGAACATCACCGTGATGGGTCCTTATTCAAGCAACCCTACTTCCATCAACTCTCTTTACAAGCGTGCTTTGCATTTGCGCAGAAACACTCAGTGCAGTGCTTTCAACTCTGTATTCATGGGATATCCTGTAGGTTTGATGATTGAGTCATCTTCTACACAAGGAAATGCGACCAACGGCCTGTTGCGTTTCAAAAACAACATCATTGCACAATGCAACGATACTTTGTTGGCCAATACAACTTCTGGTTTGACGGCTGATGCCAACAATATCAACGGTGCTTTCAACATCACCAACTTCTTTAACGCGGGCAACAACAGCAAAATCAATGATGTTGCTAGCTTGATGTTCAGAAACGTAAGTGTGGCGCAACCTGATCTTTCTTTGTTGGAAGGTTCTCCATTATTTGGAAATGCTGATTTCTCTGATAGTTATTTAAATGATTCTTTCTTTGAACAAGTGAACTACCGCGGTGCTTTTGGTTCTGACAACTGGGCAGCTTGCTGGACGGAGTTTGATCCACAAAACAATCCCTACAACGGAGCAATTGACAACAATTTCACCGCTGAAATTACCTCTTCTGGCAACACTTCTTTCTGTCAAGGTCAAAGTGTTGAATTGTTGGCTACAGCCTCTGTGGACAACGTAACTTTTGAATGGAACAATGGCGCCATCAGCACCACACAAACCGTTTCTGAAAGCAACATGTTGTCTGTAATAGCAACACAAGCCAATGGTTGTCATGTCAATTCAAACGAACTTGAAGTGATTGTTTTTGAAAATCCAACTGTAACCATCGAGGCTTTGGGCAATACTTCACTTTGCACAGGTAGCTCTGTTGAGTTGATCTCTTCTCAAACCAACGGCAACCTTTGGAATGATGGCACTTCTGCTGACAACATGATTGTTTCAGAAACTGGCACTTATTCTTTGACTTATACTGATGGCAATGGTTGTCAGGCGGTTTCTAACGAAATCAACGTCAACGTTTCAGACGCTCCAGCTCCTACCATCTCTACATCATCTAGCACAAACATCTGTGAAGGTGACTTGATTACCATTTCCTCTTCAAACGCTGATAGCTATCAGTGGTACTTGAATGGCGCAGTAATCGAGAATGCTACAGCCTCTTCAATAGAAGTAAATGCTGAAGGTGCATACAGTGTATTTGTTACCAATGCTGACGCTTGTAATGGTACCGGCAACTCCAACAATATTTATGTTACCGTTACTGCCTTGCCAACTGCTGATTTCAGCATCATTCAAAACATCAATTCATTGAACATTCAGTTCTTGAACAACAGCGTGAACGCCACCACTTACGCTTGGGATTTTGGTGATGGAAACACTTCAACAGTAGCCAACCCATCTCATACTTACGGTACTGGTGGAAACTACACGGTTACTTTGACTGCTTCTAATGGAAATTGCAGTGCTAACTTCACATTTGACATCATGAATGTGTCTACCGAAGAGTTGAGTGCAACCATTAATAATGTTTATCCCAATCCTACGCAAGGCATTGTCAATATCAATGTAACCGAGACTGCACAAATTCAAATCATGGATTTGACAGGAAAAGTATTGATGAACGAAATGCGCAATGCAGGAAATCATCAAGTGAACTTGGATGGATTCAGCAATGGATTGTACATCATGAGTATCACTTCACAAAACGCTCAACAGTTGATCAAGATTCAGAAAAACTAAAGCGCTTTTCAGCAAAAGAAAAAGGGCATTCATCGAATGCCCTTTTTGTTTCTTTATTCTTTTCTCGTAATTATCGCTTTTTGATACTCACTCTTTTAAATGTGCCTTTACATCACTCTCTGGCATTCGTTCAATATCCAAAACCATAAAAGCATCAATAGCATCATTGAAAAGTGGGTCGCGATTGAAGGCTATAATCTTTGCATTCTGTGCCAAATACTTCTTGAACAACACCGGCATCTGCAATCCCATCGGCTCTATCTCTGCGATGATCTTGTCTACCTTTTTCAAATCATTCTTCACCTCAGTCAATAGGGTCTCAGCATCTTCCTCTATGCTCTTGTCTTTCTTCACTTTAACCCTGGGCTTTACCATGCCGGACATTTCCGAATCTCCATAGTGTTTTTCCAAAAATTGAATCATGATGTGCTTGCTCATGTTCTTGTAACTATCGGACATCGTAACGGGCCCCATTATAAATCTGACCTCTTCAAAATTTTTGAGCGATAGGGTAATGCCCTGCCAAAGCAAGAACAAAGGCCAGCGCTGCCTTTGGTATTCCTGAACAACAAACGACCTTCCCAATTCCACGCTCTGCATGAGATAAGGCTTAAACGCATTGCTCATTTTGAACAATGAGCTCATGTAAAATCCTTTCTTGCCGTAGTACTCCAAAATCTCAGTTCCTCTTCCCATGCGATAGGCGCCTACCAACTTCTGCGCTTCATCGTCCCATAAAATCAAATGGTAGTAATACAAATCAAACTCATCCAAATCTCTTGACTGTCCTGTTCCTTCCCCAACCGAACGGAATGTTATCTCGCGCTGTCTGCCAATCTCATCCAAAAGATACGGGATCTGATTGGCCTTGGTAAGATAAACGGTGAACTTGCCATGGGTCAAAATCTTGCTATCCTCCAAATGGGCCAGTTCTTCCAAAATATTCACCTGAGGAACAGGATCTGCTACCTCCTTGGGTTTTCTTTTTCGAATGAGCACATTGGGTTGAAAGAATCGCTTTTT
>CANHIV010000182.1 GCA_947460525.1 Flavobacteriales bacterium | reverse complement strand
TACATGATCTCACTAAAGGGTGAAAAAGAAACAATTGTAAAACGCGCAATATTTAAATAATGAAAGCCAAGAAAACCACAGGCGAATCAATGGAAGTTGTTCTTTGGAACAAAACCAATGCAGCTGCACTTAAAAGCATGTCCAAGGAATTGGCCGCGCACATTCAGGCCATGTCCAAGGAGGGCAAGGATAGAGTAGTAGAGCAAAGCGCTGGCAACACCAAGTATTTCTTTATTGTTGATGGAACTGATTTGTCTCCAAGAACGCTAGAGAAATGGAGAGGTGCGGGCAATGAAGTGCAACAAGCAGCCAATGGACAGAAAGTGGACAGTGTTTGGGTGAGAAGTGAGGGGGTGGATGAGTCCATCACTTATGCTTTTGCAGAGGGGATGGCATTGGGCAATTATAAGTTTACCAAATATTTCAAGGATGGTAAATCCAAGCAGCCTGCTTTGAAACAATTGTTTATTCAGGATACACATTTGCCAGAGAAAAAGCAACGTGAGTTGTTCACGCTAGTAAATGCCACTCATTTGTCAAGAACCTTGGTCAATGAGCCGGTCTCTTATTTGACGGCGGAGAAATTTTCTGATGAAATGGTCAAGGCAGGGAAAGAAGCGGGTTTCACTGTAAAGGTGTTGCACAAAAAGCAAATAGAAGCGTTGAAGATGGGTGGATTGTTGGGCGTAAACAAAGGCTCCATCGATCCTCCAACTTTCACCATTATGGAATACAAGCCTGCCAAAGCTAAGAATAAGAAGCCTCTGGTACTGGTAGGAAAGGGTGTTGTTTTTGATACAGGAGGTTTGTCTTTAAAGCCTACTCCTGGTTCTATGGATGAAATGAAATGTGATATGGGTGGCGCTGCTGCAGTTGTAGGTGCCATGTATGCAGTTGCTGCCAATAAATTGCCCGTTCATGTAATTGGTTTGGTACCTGCTACGGACAACCGTCCAGGTATGAATGCCATTGTTCCGCAAGATGTATTGACCATATCTGATGGCACCACTATCGAGGTGATGAACACCGATGCGGAAGGTAGATTGATTCTTGCAGATGCATTGGTGTATGCCCAAAAGTACAATCCTGATTTGGTTATCGACTTGGCAACACTGACTGGTGCTGCCATCCGCGCAGTGGGTACCTATGCCTCTGCGGTGATGGGGACAGCTGCTTCTGATGATATGCAAACTTTGCAGAAGGCAGGAGAGAAGGTTTGGGAAAGAACCATGGAGTTCCCTTTGTGGTCGGAATATGCGGATGAATTAAAGAGTGATGTCGCTGATATGAAGAACTTGGGATTGGGCAATGCGGGACATCTTTCAGCTGGAAAATTCTTGGAACATTTTACCAAATACCCATGGATACACATTGACATCGCAGGAACTGCCTGGAATGGCGCCGCTCAATCTTACCGCACAAAAGGCGGTACAGGGGTAGGTGTAAGAATGTTGTATCAATTTATAGTAGACAAATATTGCAAAGGATAACGGATATGGAAAATCGAATTAAGGTAGGAATAAGTTGCGGAGATCCCAATGGAGTAGGAATGGAGGTGGTGTTGAAGACATTTTCTGATGCCCGTATGTTCGATTCCATTACCCCGGTATTGTATGCGCATCCAGAGTGGGTGAAGCAAACCAAAAAGTCTTTGCGTTTGGAAGAGTTGATGTACTTTTCCATCAACTCAGCCAAAGAAGCGCAACCCAAAAAATTGAACTTGGTCAACGTAGACAAGGAAACTCCTTTCTCTTTAGAATGGGGGAAAGCCGATGGTGCTGCAGGTGAATGGGCTTTCAAGTCTTTGGAAATGGCAGCCAAGGATTTGGCCACCAGTTCTATCGACGTTTTGGTAACGGCACCGATTAACAAGGAAGTGATCCAGAGCAAGCAATCTTCTTTTATCGGACATACAGAATACCTTGCGAAAATGGCAGGTACAGATGATGTTTTGATGTTCTTGGTAGCGGATCAACTTCGTGTAGGTGTCGTGACAGGTCATGTTCCCATCAAAGATGTAGCTTCTTTGATTACCAAAGATAAAATTGTCAAGAAAGTCAATATGATGCGCGAGTCTTTGATTCGTGATTTTGGAATTCCCAGTCCGCGAATTGCTGTCTTGGGATTAAATCCTCATGCGGGTGACAATGGATTGTTGGGCTCTGAAGAGAAAGAAATTATCCTTCCTGCTGTGCGTGAGCTGCAAGAGAAAGGTTGGGGAGTATTGGGTCCCTACGGCGCAGATGGATTTTTTGGATCGGCTGCTTTTCAAGCTTTTGATGCGGTATTGGCCATGTACCACGACCAAGGATTGACCCCATTTAAAACCATGGCATTTCAATCAGGCGTGAATTTTACTGCAGGATTGCCCATCGTTCGCACCTCTCCCGATCATGGTGTGGGATATGACATCGCAGGAAAAAATGAAGCCGATGAATCTTCTTTTCGCGCTTCAATTTTTGCAGCTTGTGATATTTTCCAAGCAAGAAAGGATTTTCGCGAGTACGGGATGAATCCATTGCAACGTCAGAATATCAAGGAGTCCAGAGACGATAAAAGAGAGTAATTGAAGATAAAGGTTCTCAATATAGGAAAGACCAAAGCGCCATATTTGATTGCAGGAGAGGAGGAGTACAAAAAGCGCTTGACCCATTACATCTCTTGTGAATGGATTGTTTTACCTGATGTTTCAGCAAAAGGCATGTCCAGGGAATTGATCAAGGAGAAGGAAGCACAGCTCTTTTTTAAACATATCAAAACAGAAGATTACGTTTGGCTGCTGGATGAAAAAGGCAAGATGTTTTCCTCAACAGATTGGTCGCAGCAGATTCAAAAATTGATGAACGCAGGAACCAAAACCTGTGTGCTTATTGTAGGAGGCGCCTTTGGATTTCATGAAACGGTATACCAACGCGCCAATGCCAAGTTGTCTTTTTCAGCAATGACTTTTTCGCATGAAATGATTAGAATGTTCCTATTGGAACAGTTGTACCGGTCCTTTACTATTCTAAAGGGAGAGTCTTATCATCACGATTGAAACGCGATGCCAAAGAGGTATTGAATGTGCCCCTTTAATTTGGACTTTACCTCTTCATAGTTGGGCGCGTAGCCCAATTCTTTTTCCATAGATGTTACAGGCTTGTCACTGATTCCGCAGGGAATGATATTGGTGAAATATTGCATGTCGGGATGGACATTAAATGCAAAGCCATGCAAGGTCACCCAGCGGCTGCACTTGACACCCAGTGCTGCAATTTTTCTTGCTTTGATGGGATGGGTTTCATCCAGCCATACACCGGTAAGCCCTTCTATACGTCCTGCGGTAATGCCATATTCAGCCAAGGTTCGTATAATGGCCTCTTCTAAAAATCGCAAGTAAAGATGAATATCAGTGAAGAACATTTCCAAATCAAATATGGGATAACCCACAATTTGACCAGGGCCGTGGTAAGTGATATCACCACCGCGATTGATAGGATAAAATGAGGCGTTGACCTTCTTCAATTGCTCCTCGTTCAAAAGCAAATGCTTCTGATCGCCGCTTTTTCCAAGGGTATATACATGAGGATGCTCTACAAAGAGCAAGTGGTTTTCAGTATTTTCTTCGGCTTCAGGGTTGAGGCGCTTTTGTAACTTTCTGTCAACGATGCGTTGAAAGAGGGATTCTTGAAAATCCCAACATGCTTTGTAATCCATCTTCCCCAAATCTTCAAATCGCACGGAGCGACTTGAAGATATAGGAAGAGGAAGAATTTCTTCTGACATGTTTATTGCATTTTGGCCAACTCACCTTTCAAGAAGATGATGGCTGGAATAGCTGTGGCATCTTCGTTGCGCAATTCAGCCAAATCAATGCTGATCCAATCACCCAAATGTACCAAGTACAATGAGCGCTCAATTCTGTTGGATCCTTTGCTCCAAGCCTCAAGGATGGTATCACATTTCT
>CANHIV010000181.1 GCA_947460525.1 Flavobacteriales bacterium | reverse complement strand
GTCATTCGGATCATCTCCAAGAAAAAAGATGAGCCGGAGTGGTTGTTGAACTGGCGTTTGGAGGCCTTTAGAATTTGGGAGAAAATGACAGAACCGGAATGGGCACACGTTCATTACGAGAAGCCGGATTTTCAGGCCATCTCTTATTACTCTGCACCAAAGTCAAAGCCGACTTACAACAGTTTGGATGATATCGACCCCGAAATGAGAAAAACGATGGATCGATTGGGCATTTCCATGGATGAGCAAAAAAGGCTCAATGGAATTGCGGTTGATTTTGTCATGGACTCTGTTTCTGTAGCCACTTCATTCAAAGAAAAATTGGGTGAGTTGGGAATCATCTTTTGCTCCATCAGCGAGGCCATTAGAGAGCATGGTGATTTGGTGAAAAAATATTTGGGTACTGTTGTCCCCCGCACCGATAATTTTTATGCAGCATTGAACTCAGCGGTGTTTACCGATGGTTCATTCTGCTATATTCCCAAAGGCGTTCGTTGTCCGATGGAGCTTTCGACCTATTTCAGAATCAATGAGGCAGGCACGGGGCAATTTGAAAGAACGCTGTTGATAGCAGATGAAGAGAGTTATGTGAGTTATTTGGAAGGTTGTACTGCACCACAACGTGATGAGAATCAATTGCACGCCGCGGTGGTAGAATTGGTGGCTTTGGAAAAAGCAGAAATCAAATACAGTACAGTACAAAACTGGTATCCTGGAGATAAAGATGGCAAAGGCGGCGTTTTCAACTTTGTTACCAAACGTGGATTGTGCGATGGATACAAATCCAAGATATCTTGGACGCAAGTGGAAACAGGATCTGCGGTAACATGGAAGTATCCAAGTTGCGTGTTGAAAGGTGATTACAGCGTAGGCGAGTTTTATTCGGTTGCGGTTACCAACCACCATCAACAAGCGGATACAGGAACCAAGATGATCCACATCGGGAAGCACACGCACAGCACGATCATTTCAAAAGGAATCAGCGCTGGATTCAGCAACAACAGTTACAGAGGTTTGGTGCAAATCAATCCCGGTGCGCAACATGCGAGAAACTTCTCACAATGTGATTCATTGTTGATGACCGATACAAGTGGTGCGCATACTTTTCCATATATTGAGGTGAACAACTCCAGTGCGCAAGTAGAGCACGAGGCCACCACATCCAAAATTGGAGAGGATCAGATATTTTATTGTTTGCAACGCGGGCTCGATGAAGAGCAAGCCATCAGTATGATTGTAAACGGATATGCAAAAGAAGTGTTGAACAAATTACCCATGGAGTTCGCGGTTGAAGCGCAAAAGCTTTTGGCCATCTCCTTGGAAGGTAGTGTAGGATAAAGTCAAAGACCATGATTGAAATTAAGAATTTACAGGCTTCCATTGGTGAGAAGCAGATTTTAAGAGGATTGAATCTAACGGTAAAACCAGGAGAGGTGCATGCCATCATGGGGCCTAACGGTTCGGGCAAGTCAACCTTGGCCAGTGTATTGGCGGGTCGTGAAGATTATGAAGTAACAGGCGGTGAGGTTGTTTTCAATGGCAAAAATCTATTGGAAATGGCGCCAGAGGAGAGAGCACGTGAAGGTTTGTTTTTGGCTTTCCAATACCCAGTGGAAATTCCTGGAGTATCCAATATGAATTTTTTAAAGGCTGCGGTTGGCGAAATGCGCAAGCACCGTGGATTAGAACCATTGACAGCCAAAGAATTTTTGGCGATGGTCAAAGAGCGTTCGGCTTTGGTGGAGTTGGATGGGCAGTTGGCCCACCGTGCGGTGAACGAAGGGTTTAGCGGGGGAGAAAAAAAACGCAACGAGGTTTTTCAAATGGCCATGTTGGAACCCAAATTGGCCATTTTGGATGAAACGGATTCAGGATTGGATATTGATGCATTGCGCATTGTTGCGCAAGGTGTAAATGCAATGCGATCTCCAGAAAGATCTTTTGTGGTGATTACCCACTACCAACGTTTATTGGATTATATCGTACCTGATGTTGTGCATGTTTTGTACAAAGGTCAAATTGTAAAAACAGGTACCAAGGAATTGGCGATGGAATTGGAAGAGAAAGGATACGATTGGATCAAAGAAACTGTGGCGTAATGGAAACAACCAAATTGTCAACTTTGGACAAATGGCTTTCTTTAAATGAAGAGGCTTCAACGTTGGATGGCGCTTTGGCCACTGAAGCCAAAGTTTTATTGCAAGGATTGGAATTTCCCCATACCCGTATGGAGGAATGGAAGTACACGCGTACACAAAAGTTGGCCCAAGGAAATTGGAAACTTACCGCTGCCGAGGTTCACAGTGACCCTGAGTTTGAAGGTTCATCGGATTTGAAGGGTACAAACGGAAAGGGATATTTCTCGTTGCTCAATTCGGCTTATTGTACCGGTGCTTGGTCCATTGAAATTCCATCCAATGAAAATTTGGAGGAGGCTTTTCAATTTGTTGTTAAAACAAATGGACAAGAAAATTGGACGCAGCCTCGTTTATTCATTTCTGCCAAGGCCAATAGTGCTTCCAAGTTTGTGATTCATTTTGAAGGGCGTGATGCATCTTTTTGCAACGCGGTGGTTCAGGTGGTGTTGGAAGACAATGCGCGTGTGGATATCGATTTTATTCAAGACAATGGTGCCGATCACTTTCAAATATTGGATGTGAACGTTGGTCAAGCCAAAGGCAGTTATTGCAATGTGGTTACCCATACGTTGGATGGCGGTTGGGTAAGAAACAATTTGTTGATGACGCTAGAAGGTGAAGGTGGACACGCAAATTTGGCTGGATTTTATCTCCCGCACAATCAGCAGTTCATCGACAACCATACTGTCGTAGATCACCAAGTACCGCATTGTACATCGAATGAATTGTACAAAGGTGTTTTGTATGATCAATCCAAGGGTGTTTTCAACGGAAAGGTTTTTGTTCGACGTGATGCCCAGAAAACGGAGGCATACCAAAGCAACAAGAACATCATGATGAGTGATGAGGCGGTGATTGATACCAAGCCTGAGTTGGAAATATATGCGGATGATGTGCGTTGTTCACACGGATCCACAACGGGTCAGTTTGACGAAGAAGCTTTGTTTTATTTGCGTGCAAGAGGATTAAGTGCTGAAGGTGCAAAGCAATTGTTGGTCTCCGCTTATGTCAATGAAGTCATTGATCGTTCGCAAAATCCTACGGTTGTAGCATTTGTCAAAAATGAATTGTCCCGTCGAGGTCGTATTATCGCTGATGAGATATGAGCATCAATGAACAGATCAATTTGTTGAAGAAAGAATTTCCTCTTTTGCATCAAAAAATCAGAGGAAGTGAATTGGTCTATTTGGACAATGCAGCTACTACTCAGAAGCCTGAAGTAGTGATTGCGTGTATTCAGGAATATTACCAGCAATACAATTCTAACGTACACAGAGGCGCCCATTATTTGGCCAATATGGCAACATCAAGAATGGAGGAGTCCCGAGAGATTGTAAGAGCATTTGTCAGTGCCAAGGGCAGTGAAGAGATCATATTTACCCAAGGCACTACGGATGGAATCAACCTTGTGGCATTTGCCTGGGGAGATAGTCATTTGAAAGAAGGAGATGAAATTTTAATATCCACCTCTGAGCACCACGCCAATATTGTTCCATGGCAAGAGTTGTGCAAAAGAACAAAGGCCATTTTGAAAGTTATACCATTGAATGAAGATGGAACTTGGACAAATGGGTACAAAGAATTGATCAATCCCAACACCAAGTTGGTGTCAGTAGGCTGGGTGAGCAATGCCACGGGAGTCGTGCATCCAATCAAAGAGATTATTACGGCAGCCCGAACCATGGGCGCAAAAGTGCTCATTGATGCAGCGCAGGCTGTTTGTCACTTTCCCATTGATGTGCAGCAATTGGATTGCGATTGGTTGGTGTTTTCAGGTCACAAAGTATTTGGTCCAACCGGTGTAGGCGTTTTGT
>CANHIV010000180.1 GCA_947460525.1 Flavobacteriales bacterium | reverse complement strand
TCTTTTCTTTCGATTTTTCCCAAATGCATGACCTCGGCAAATGCAACACCTTGTTCTCCCCAAGCCAGCACTTTCTGACCCACTTCGGCTGAAATGAATTCGCCCATTTCATTGAGCAATTTCAATGCATTCCATTGCGCGGGGTTGTGACTTGCAGTGAGAATAATACCTGCGTTGGCTTTAAAGTGAACCACTGCCATTTCTACTGTAGGTGTTGTGCTCAGTCCCAAGTCTATAACATGGGCGCCCATTCCGGTGATGGTATGTGCAGCGATGGTGGCAATCATTTCACCCGAGATTCGGGCATCACGACCCATCACAATGGTGATGTCTTTCCTGTTAAATTTTTCTTGGTGTACAGCACAAAATGCGGATACAAATTTGACCACGTCCAATGGGGTTAAATTGTCTCCAGGAAGACCACCTATGGTTCCGCGAATTCCAGATATAGATTTAATCAATGTCATAACTAACGGGTAAAGATAAACACGCATTGGGTTGTGATTGAAATTCTTTACCTTTAGAGAATGAAATGTTTTGGCTATCGGTCTTGGGTTCTTAGCTTAATCGCTTGTTTGACCTTTTGCCTATATGGATGTCAACCGGGTGGTCAAGAATCGGCTTACCACAAAGACTGGGAAGAGATTGTTAAGCGGGACACGTTGTTTGTTTTGATGGAAAATAGTGCCTCTACTTTCTATGATTATCAAGGGGTGTCTCAGGGTTTTGATTATGAGTTGATGAAGACATTTTGTGATGCGCAAAAAATTGAATTGAAAGTGGTGGTGATGGACAATGTAGATTCAATGTTCCAGAAGTTGAATAAAGGAGAAGCGGATGTCATTGCCTCCAATATCACCCAGACAGCAACAAGAGATCAACAATTTTTATTCTCTACTCCTTTGTACACCACCAAGCAAGTATTGGTGCAGCGATGGGCGGATACCAAGTTGGATAAAAAGTACAAAGTGATTCGTGACACCACAGAATTGGATAGTTTGACCATCAGCGTGCATCGATACACCTCATTTTATGAGCGCCTTACTTCGCTAGAACGAACGATGGGAAAGGATTTGGATATTCTTGAGGCACCGGGCAAGTATTCCGCGGATGATTTGGTTCGATTGGTGGCGGAGGGTAAAATTGAGGCTACAGTTACCGATGCTAGTTTAGCAGGGATTTTGGTGGAAGAGTATCCCAATTTGCAATTTGATTTGCCCATAACTGTCCCTGAACCCATTGGTTGGGTTATGCGCAAGAATGCCTCGCAATTGAAACAGAAATTGGATGATTGGCTGTCCAACGAGCGGGTGCAATTGCTCATTAAAAATTTGCGCAAGAAGTACTTTAAAGCCAACACAACGCATGTTGCGCTTTTTCATGCGGATGTGATTATGCCCAAAATCAAGGGCAATCAAATTTCTGCCTTTGATAGTTTATTTAAAAAAGAAGCCGCCGCAATCAATTGGGATTGGCGCATGCTGGCAGCGTTGTGTTACCAAGAGTCCAATTTCGACCCGGGCGTAGTGTCTTCACATGGCGCCTTTGGTTTGATGCAATTGATGCCCCAAACTGCTATGAAGTACGGATGCGATTCTACTGATTTGGTAGCAGGAAATATTCATGCAGCTGCACAACTCTTGAAAGAGGTGGATCGCGCGCTGCGCAAGCGGGTGCCAAATCAAGAAGAGAGAATGAAATTTGTCTTGGCATCTTACAATGCGGGATTGGGACATGTTTTTGATGCCATGGTGATTGCCAGACATTTGAACATGCCCGATACCATTTGGTTTGGACAGGTGGAGAATGCGCTGCTGATGAAATCCCAGCGAGAATATTATACTTTGCCGGGTACAAAATCGGGTTATTGTAGGTGCCAAGAAACCTATCACTTTGTGGACAGGGTATTGAATTTTTATGCGTATTTTAAAAAGAAAGTGAAATGAGAAAATTGTTTTTTATAGCATTTGTTTTTTTATTGGTTTCTTGTGACAAGAACAAGAATGAATGGCAATTGCAAGGCAAGATTACAGATGCTTTGACAGGTAATGCGATGTCATCCGTTCCTGTCAAAGTGGAGGTAAAAAGAATGGTTTCAGGGGTGTACAATGATGTCATTGAAACAGCTGCTACCACTACCAGTGAAGCCAATGGACATTACGAAGTCAAATGGGACAGGGACAATATTTCCTATTTGCGCGTTACTGCCCAAGAGGATCTGTATTTTGATGCCATAGTGGAGATTGGTCCGGACAATTTGAATCCAGGTGAGTTCTATACCCAAAATTTAAAGTTAACACCAAGGTCGGATGTGGAGGTGCTTTTGGGTTCATCTGATATTGGTGCAGATGTCAAAGTTACTTTTTATTCTACCGACCCCTATTGTACCTGTGATGATGAAGGGACTTGGAGAGTTTTAGGAAATCAAGACACCACCATACATTGCATGACTTCAGGAGGGAAATGGATGAAGTACAAGATTGATGCAACGGGTTCCAATGGAACTTTTACCCATTGGGATAGTTTGTATTGTGCGCCATTTGTTACGACGCCATTTACATATATTTATTGATTGATGAAGAACAGAAGAAATTTTTTGAAAGCTTTGGGAGCACTGTCGGCTTTGCCTTTGCTATCGTTTGTGCCAGAGAGAAAGAAGACACCCGTGCGGTTCAAAAAAGGTTTGGTGATCAGTACTTGGAATTTTGGTTTAAAGGCCAATGCGGCGGCGGCACAAAAGTTTTTGGACGGTGGTAAAGCAGTGGACATGGTTGAGGCGGCTGGAAGGGAAATGGAGTCGGATTTAACGGAGTTGTCCATCGGATTGGGCGGATTACCGGATCGTGAAGGGCATACCACATTGGATGCTTGCATCATGAATCATGAAGGCAAGGCAGGATCTGTTTGTTTTTTAGAGCAAATCATGCATCCCGTTTCTGTGGCAAGAGCCATCATGGAAAAAACACCGCATGTTATTTTGGTTGGTGAAGGTGCGCAGCAGTTTGCCGTCGCCAATGGATTTCCGAAAGACAATTATACCAATCCCGCAGCTGAAAAGGCTTGGCAGGAATGGTTGATTAAAAGCGAGTACAAGCCCATTATCAATATTGAGAATCATGATACAATAGGTATTCTGGGTCAAGACGCGGATGGCAACTTAAGTGGTGCCTGCACAACGAGTGGCTTGGCTTTTAAAATGAGGGGTAGAGTGGGTGATTCACCCATTATCGGGAGTGGTTTGTATGTTGACAATAAAGTGGGAGCGGCAACAGCCACAGGCTTGGGCGAGACCATTCTTCGATCTTGCTCATCTTTCTTAATCGTTGAATTGATGAGACAAGGATTACATCCGCAGGCGGCCTGTGAAGAGGCCATCAAGCGATTGGTGGAAATCAATGCTTCTATTTTAAAAGTAGAGGATTACCAAGCGTGCTTTTTAGCATGCAATCTTGAAGGCGAGGTGGGTGCGTACAGCGTTCATCCAGGTTTTACCTATGCCATTTGGAAAGATGGAAAGCCTGAGGTGCTTCCTTCGAAGAGTTTATTGAACGGATAAAAACTTGGCTTGAACTTCTTCAAGCAAAGTGGCAGGACCACCATGATGCTCAAATATGAGCGCATGTGGGAATTTTTCATCCTTCCAGGTCAAAAGTGATGAATGGTCACTTGGATTGACAGCACCTGTAAATACAATCATGTCCAACAGTGAAGGTTGGTATTCTTCGATAATGTTCTCCACTTGGTCAAATCCACTGACAGCATAGCCACCTTTCGATAGTATGCCAACAATGTTGTCCACCATGTATTGATGCTTACCTAAGACTAGGATGTGCTTTACACTGTTATCTTCCATATCCTCTTTTTTCGCGCTGCAAAATTACAAGGTTTAATTCCAATTTTCCTTTTAATTTGTAATTCTTCTAAATATTAACATGCGGAATTTATCTATAGTTCGTCCTATCAATT
>CANHIV010000179.1 GCA_947460525.1 Flavobacteriales bacterium | reverse complement strand
TGAGTGGTAAAATGATGAACCCTGGGGTTGACTTTAACATTCAATTGCCCACAGTTGATCCGATGACGAGAAGCAGGTTTGAAAGTGTGGTTTCCAATGAGCAAGAAAGAAATAGACAGGCTTTTGCATTGTTGGTACTAAGGCAATTTGTAAGTCCTCCAAATATCGTCAGAGCAGAAACCAATTTTGGCGTAGTAGCCAATAGCACGGAATTGCTTTCTAGTCAAATTTCCAATTGGCTCAGTCAGATTAGTGATGATTTTAACTTGGGCTTTAATTACCGAACAGGGGATCAGATTTCAAACGATGAAATTGCATTGGCTTTGAGCACGCAGTTGTTCAATAACCGGGTGCAACTCAGCGGAAACTTTGGGGTGTCCAGAGGCAATGCTACCAACCAACAGCCCTCCAATTATATTGGGGATGTCAAAGTAGAGTACATATTGACCAAAGAGGGCAAACTTAAATTGATGGCATACAATGAAAGTAACAATTACAGAAACATCACAACCCAGCAATCTCCTTATACGCAAGGCATAGGCTTGGTGTATCAGCAAGACTTTGATGTGATGCAAGACCTAATTGACAGTTGGTTCAGGAGAACCAAAAAATCGAACTAGATTATTGTGGGAAATCTTCTGGGAAGCGAGATCTGAAATCGTCGCGTTTCTTTTTCGTCAACAACAATTGGTAGACATACTTTTCTTTTCCTTCCTCAAATTTCTTTTTGTCATCTTTGATATCTGTGATGATTTTATTGAAATCAGTATCTCCAGAGATGACTGTCATTGCCCCTAGCTTGTATTCGAAATAATACCAAGTGCCTCTGTCAATCTCGATGTAAACGCGCATCACATCTGCTGTTTTTCTTTTCTCAATCTCAATTTTTCCAGTGACGTATTTGAAGATTTGCTTTTTATCCATGGACGCAATTCCAATGGGTCCTGTTGTATGAAAAGTCTCGGAATTCACATCCCAAACCCATTTCAGATCAGCAAACACAAACGTCTTTTGCATTTCTTCCGGTATTTTTTTCATTTGACCAGAAAGGCTCATTTCTGTGATAAGGCGGTCAGATCTTTCTACACCAATTACCTCAGCAAGGCTCTTTTCAAATTGCGTTGTACTGATATCAAGGCTAGGAAGATCGGTGGCTTTCTCAAGATTTTCAGCAATTTTTTTCATTGCACCTTCGTCCATGGGGAAGGTAAGAATGGAAGCAGTTTGAAGATTTAGAGTGCCGTCTGCTTTTTTCAATTGACCCTTACCGTAATTCAAGAGTTTTACCATCCCGGTTCGTGCATGAAAATCGAATTGCCCATCGGCGTTTACATCACAATTACTGCCAGCCAATTCAATGAGATTGCCGGGTAGTTTGGGTTGTAGGATCTTGGGTTTGCTACCAATGAGGTATTTTTTTGTGTTTTTATCGTAGTGCAAGAAGCCACTGGCTTCCATAAGGGGAGAGTCAGAAGCGCTCATTTTAGGACTCAAAAACGCCGCATATACCTGCTGTGGACTAGTTGTTTTTGTCATCATGCCAACGCCTAATTTTACAGAAGCAATGTCCTTTACAAGTGTGTCAACGGGAATGTAAATGTCCAAGGGGTCAATTGGTGCGGAAAACTTGAAATAAGATTTTTCCAAGTTTTCACAGGTGTGCTCCAGCTTTACCCCACCGTCAAAGTGAAGATGCTTTTGATTGGCGTTTAAGTTGTATTTGCCATAAAAAGCAAATTGAGGAGACAGATGAAACCCTTGATCTTCATTGATGACCCCCTTGGCTACCGTACTATAAGCAGTGTCCAATTTCACCTCTGCAACATGGATCAATTGCGTTTGGCCATTTTCATCGGTATAGTTCATGTCTGCAAATCCACTGTACTTTCTCCTGCCTTCAATTTTCAATTCAGCATTGAACATGCTGTGGTATTGGGTCACGATGTTGGTTATGATTTGAGCACGAAGCAGCTTCTGCATATTGGCAAATTTTTCAATTACTACCTTTCCGCTATCGGGGATTATTTTGGCATCGGCGACAACAATGTGATTGATCTTGGTACAGGTTAATATGTTTTTTGCCAAATCAAATTTCGCACGGGGAGCAAGGAAATTCAGCGAGTCTTGTCCTGCGGCTATCGAATAGAAATTGGAGTATCGCTTTCGCTCCTCTGCATTGATAACCACATCTGCATTGGCCTCTCTGGAAGATTTCATTTCCAACTCATCTTTCTTCATGTACCATGTGAACTCATCCATGAAGCACACGTATTGATTGGCCGGGAAAGTAATTTTGTTTTCACCGGTGTTGGAAATGAAATGCCCCATGTTTTTATCAAAATCTACCTTGGCCTGCACGTTGTCGGTTGAGAATGCCAGTGCATTGCTGAGGTCTTTTCCTGCAATAATCAAAGACGATGTATCGGCATTGATCTTTCTTCTGTCATATTTGAAATGATCAGAGGAAAGTGTTGCACCGTAAAAATCCATTTTACCTTTTCCGCTGAGCCCTTCTGGCTTCAGCGTTGTCGCACCTTTAAATGTCGCTTCTTTTTCAAAGAAAACCATGGGCTCGTCAATCGTCGTAATCATCAGGCGCTCTTGCTTGGGGAAATAATTGATTTGCGCAATAGCAACGGATGTTTTCGGCACCTCTGGTTTGGTGGCTTTTTCTGCCAAAGTGTAGGAGGTTGTCTTGCCTTTTGTTTCATCAGGCATGAATACAAAAGCGTCAGATTCCGTTTTGGATGTGAGATAAGTGAGCTTGCCCTTGCCCTGAAGGCCGCTGTAATTTAACGTTAGATCGGCTACTACATTGGAGAAACCGCGGTACGCGGGATAACCTGCAACACCGGTTGATCGCTTAAATCCAAGTGAATTGTCGTCCATCAAAATCAATGGTTCTACGATGTCTTCAAAAATACCCGCACTCACCAATACGCCATTGAATTTTACATTGCTGGTTTTGAAATTGTCCAATGAATCCAATGTAAATGGATCCAATTTGTAATAGAATTTGTCCTTGGGGTAACGCCCGTTTTGAATGCGATAACTTTCCCAATCGACAAATGAGTTTTTGGTGGTGGTAACGTAGGGATAATGCGGATACTTTTTAGAATTCGCGCCACTTTTATTGGTGGGGGCATCTATGTATAGGACACCTGTGATATCCTTGATTTTACTTTTGATTTTTATTTTGGGATACTCTCCATACTGATCTCTGGCCTGTGTTTCATCATTGATGTAGATCTGACAGCTGTCGATTTTGTTCATCTCAACTTGAAATTTTTCATAGTCGAAATAATAGTTCGAGCCCATAAACTCAAGGTTTCCAGCTTTTACAATTCCGTCAAATACCAAATTCCTGTTTTTCTTGAGCAGCAGTTCCTGCTTCTTGGGATATACCGCTACTTTTTGCGAATCACTGATGTAAAACATTTGAATGCCTTTCAAATTGATATCGTTGTTGGTCAAGTTCCAAATGGCATTTTCCCCTCGACCCACTTCGCTATTGAACTGTAAGATGTCGTAATCTTTTCTGCCCTCATAGTTCAAAATGTAATTGTACATTTTGGGCTGCGGCTTGATGATGCGCTTGTCAATATCGTACATTAAAAATCCTTTGTTGGAAAGATCGATAACCACCAAGTGCCATTCTTCTTCAGCATACCTGGTCAACTGCGCCAATTGTTGCGTGGTCATTTGTTTGGTGCCCAATTTTTTAAAGGATTGCTCGATTTCATGAAGGGGATTGGTGCTTGAAATACCCATCAGTGCAGTGAATCGTTTTTTACTGAAAAAAGTATTGGATTCAAAGGCTGCGTTTCGCAATGTACTTCCTTTGGATGGACCAAAGTAAATCATGGGATCATCAATGACCCAGCGCAATGATTCAAAATACAAATCGGTATTGTGATAAGTATCTGCATAAGGACTTTTAGAAAGACCCAGTTCCGTTCTATCCATGGTCAACTCTCTCG
>CANHIV010000178.1 GCA_947460525.1 Flavobacteriales bacterium | reverse complement strand
TAGGAACAACAGCTGCGATGGTTTCCACATTGTTTACAACAGTTGGACAGCCATACAAACCAGCTATTGCAGGGAATGGTGGCTTGATGCGAGGGTTCCCTCTTTTTCCTTCTAATGACTCAAGTAATGCCGTTTCTTCTCCGCAGATATACGCACCAGCACCAACTTGAACATACAAGTCCAAGTCATATCCGCTGCCCAAAATATTTTTACCCAACAAACCTGCATCATAGGCTTCTTGGATGGCTTTTTCTAGAATGTCGGCAACATAGAAATATTCACCTCGGATGTAGATGTATGAGGTGTGCGCCCCCAAAGCAAAGCTGGATACAATCATTCCCTCAATCAAAATATGAGGGATGTGTTCCATCAAATATCTGTCTTTGAAAGTTCCAGGTTCAGATTCATCGGCATTGCAAACCAAGTAACGAGGAACACCTTCTGGTTTTGCCAAGAAGCTCCATTTCATTCCTGTTGGAAATCCTGCGCCACCGCGACCTCGTAATCCTGAAGTTTTAACTTCTTCTACGATTTGTTCTGGCGTCATTGAGGTCAAGGCTTTTTTCAAAGTCTCATATCCTCCTTTTTGACGGTATACATTCAATGATTGAATGCCCGGTACGTCAATATGTTCGAGTAATAATTTCTTTCCCATATTAGTCCATGCTAACTTTTAGAGACTTCGTGTAAACACGTCTTTCGCCGTCTTTGCGCAAATTCTCAACCAAGTGATCTACTTTTTCTAAAGTCAAATTCTCATAGAAGTCCGCGCCACATTGTAGCATTGGAGCTGTTCCGCAAGATCCCAAACATTCAACGGTCTTGATGGTAAATTGACCATCAGCGGTGGTTTCACCGTCTTTGATCCCCAATTTGTTTTCAAGGTGTTTGACAATGTCTTCTGAGCCCATTAACCAGCAAGAACTGGTTCTACAAACTTCAAGTAGACATTTTCCTACAGGTTTCAAATTGAACATGGAATAAAACGAAGCCACTTCATACACTTCAATTGGCGTGATTTGAAGCAATTCCGCAACATAGTCCATGGCTTCCGGGCTCAACCATCCGTCAAACTCAGCTTGTGCCAAGTGCAATACGGGAAGTAGTGCAGACTTCTGCTTACCAGCGGGATAGCGGTTGGTGATTTTCTCAACAACAGCCAATGTGTCAGGTGAAAATTGATATTTTTTTTCCATGATTATGCGTCTAATTCTCCAGCAATAACGTTCATGCTACTCATGGTAAGAATGGCATCAGAAAGCATTCCGCCTTCAATCATTTCTGGATAAGCTTGATAATAGATGTAACAAGGTCTGCGGAAGTGCAAACGGAAAGGGGTTCTTCCACCATCACTGATCAAATAAAACCCTAACTCACCATTTCCACCTTCAACACTGTGGTATACTTCTCCAACAGGAACTTCTGTTTCTCCCATCACAATTTTGAAATGGTAAATCAAAGCTTCCATTTTGCTGTATACATCTTGTTTTTCAGGCAAATAAAATTCAGGTACGTCAGCGTGAAAATCGCCTTTGGGCATTTTGTCAACGGCTTGGCGAATGATGCTCAAACTTTCCCACATCTCTTGCATACGCACCATGTAACGATCAAAAGTATCGCCTTGCGTTCCAATAGGAATTTTGAAATCAAAATCTTGGTAAGAAGAGTAGGGGTTCATCACGCGAACGTCATAATCCACACCAGCAGCTCTTAGGTTGGGACCGGTAAATCCGTATTCCAAAGCTCTTTCACCACTGATAGGTCCACAATTGACCGTTCTATCCATGAAGATGCGGTTGCGGGTAACCAATTTGTCAAATTCACGCAAAGCGGCGGGGAATTCTTCTAAAAAGGCATGGATTCTTTTCCAAGCAACATCAGAAAAGTCTCTTTCCATTCCGCCAATACGACCAATATTGGTGGTCAAACGCGCACCGCAAATCTCTTCGTAAATCTCATATATTTTCTCTCTCCATTGAAACAGATACAAGAAACCGGTCATGGCTCCAGTATCTACTGCGACAACCGTATCACAAACAATGTGATCGGCAATACGCGCCAATTCCATGATGATTACACGCAAATATTCTGCACGTTTTGGAATTTCACATTGGATCAATTTCTCTACAGTCATGTGCCATCCCATGTTGTTAATGGGCGATGAGCAATAGTTCAAACGATCCGTAATGGGCGTAACTTGTCCGTATGTTCTTCTTTCCGCTAATTTTTCAAATGCACGATGGATATAACCGATGGTGGGTTCCGCTTTTACGATGATCTCACCGTCCATGGTTAATACATTTTGAAAGATACCATGGGTCGCGGGATGCGTAGGGCCAAGGTTTAACGTTGTGTAATCTTTCTCAACGTTAGATTGCATTGGGTCAATTTCTTTGCTCATGATTATCTTCCAAAATATTTGTCTTCTTTGTCATCTCTACCCGCATCTTCCAACGCATATTCCTTTCTTAGCGGGTGATAATTCATTTCGTCCATGTTCAAAATTCTTCTCAAATCGGGATGACCTGTGAATTTGAAACCATAGAAGTCAAACGCTTCGCGCTCCATCCAGTTGGCAGTAGCAAATAGTGGCGTGCAAGTGGGCACTTCCAAATGGTTTTTGGCCATAAAACATTTGAGACGAATGCGCTCATTGGTTGGAAGAGAATGCAATTGATACATCAAGGCAAACTCTTGGTCACCTTGTTCTGGAAAATGAATACCGCACATGGTGGTAAGGAAAGTAAATCCCATTTCATTTTTCAAATGTGCCAAAACTGCCATTAAATCCTTTTTTTCGATGTGAAAAACGGGAAAATCTCTTTCATCTCCGGAGTGGGTGACCGCCTCGGGAAAGTGATTTTGTAAGGATGACAAAACTTTGTCGTGTAGTTCGCTCATAGGTTTATTCCAATCCGTATGCAGCCAATTTGGCTTTGTACTCGGGGGTTAGTCTTCTTTTGATTCCTTCCTTTTTGGCCAATTCTTGAATCTTTAAGATTCCATCAAGAACTTGCTCAGGACGAGGAGGGCATCCTGGGATATAAACGTCAACAGGGATGACACGGTCGATCCCCTGAAGCACACTATATGTATCGAATATTCCACCTGAAGAGGCACATGCACCCATGCTCAAAACCCATTTGGGCTCTGCCATTTGTTCATACACCTGTCTCAACACAGGAGCCATTTTTTTTGAAATGGTGCCCATTACCATCAACAAATCTGCTTGTCTGGGTGAAAAGCTCAAACGTTCAGAACCAAAACGCGCCAAGTCATATGTTGATGCCATGGTTGCCATGAACTCAATGCCGCAGCATGAAGTGGCAAAAGGCAAAGGCCAAAGGGAGTTGGCACGTGCCAAGCCTACCGCTTTGTCCAGTGTTGTAGCAAAAAATCCAGTACCCTCATGACCTTCAGGCTGGTGGTCTGGATGAATATTTACTGTAGTTTCCATTTGCTATTTTTTATCAATCCCAGTTTAATGCGCCTTTTTTAATGATATAGACCAATCCGACGATCATTAGTCCCATGAAAGTAAACATCTCCCAAAGTCCAAACACGCCGAGCTCCTTGAAGTTCACCGCCCAAGGGTACATAAAAATTACTTCAACGTCGAAAAGAACAAATAATATCGCTACCAAGAAATACTTGATGGAAAAGGGCGTGCGCGCATTTCCTTTGGATTCAATTCCGCACTCAAAAGCCTCTTCTTTGATTTTGACATGTCGTTTGGGTCCCAAAGTGTGGGTGAGAACCATTGTAGTGACGACAAATCCAAGGGCAATCAATGCCATAATTACAATTGGGAAATAATCCCAAAGATGTGATGTGTTGCTCATAAATTATTTGCGTGCCTTAAAGCGCGTCAAATTTAGCAAGTAGGGGCGGAACAATCTTGACAAAAATGTTTTTTTTTTATTCGATATGAACACCTTTCCAACATCTTGTATTTTCGCTGCATGAGATACTTGCTGGTATTGCTTGTTTTTT
>CANHIV010000177.1 GCA_947460525.1 Flavobacteriales bacterium | reverse complement strand
CTGGCGTGCGCCCAAAAGGACGATTACTTTACCCTTGAAGAAATCACTTTCGATGTTCGATTCTATTTGTCTGCGGATGGACATTTGCCTATCATTTTGGATTCAATTCGTAAAATTAGTAGTTTATTTTGGAATTGAGTCTAATAATGTTGTGTTTTATGTCCCGGGAATCTTTCCCGAAGGAGATTTTGACTCTTGTTGGTGGGTTTGAAAAGCGATTTTATAAAGCTTTATTACGTATTAGACGAAGATTATGTGCATTTGTGTCGCCAAACAATTGCTTAATCAGTCTTTTACCACTTTCTACCTATCATTTCTCGAATTCTCATCGAAATAGCCCGAATACAAAGTTGACCTCAGAGCGGGCAACATGCGATTACACATTTGTCCGGAATTAGTTGCGCATAGCTCTTAATTCCAAACTAACCGCCTAAAGTTTAAAACCAAATTAACCATTCAAATTTCTATGAAAGCATTCTATTCATCTTGTTACATGGCCCGGAATGTGGCCCGCTGTTTTTACCTGCTTGTTTTTTGTGGTGCTATTCAGGGAAGTATACTTGCACAAGGAGCTTCCGTGAATTGCATGGGTGATTTTATGCCTTATGCAACGATTACTCGAACCAATGGTGAGAATTTTCGTCAGTTCGCCGATATCAATATGGATGGGCTTACCGACGTGATTACCCAAGAATCAGGAGCTGTTGCTCGTTTCTATGTAAACACCGGTTCAACTTTTCAGATAGCCGGTACGCTGCAGCTTCCTCCTTTCGGTAATGTGGTTGCGGCTAAAGATTTTGACAACGATGGCTGGGTCGATCTTTTGTCGAACTCTATAACCGGTCAGACGTGCCAGAGCAATCAGATTCGTATTTTCTGGAACACCGGAAACGCCGGTGCTCATTTCAATGCATCGCTCAGCACGAATTTACCTCTTCCTACTAATCCATATTGCATGCAAAGCCAGGACATCGATTTTAATGGCGATGGATTAATGGATGTAATAGCGACGAGTATGCCCTTTAGTCCAACTACCAGTAGTCCCGGGCGAACCTATCTCAACAACGGAAATCGAACTTTCACCGTCGCGGCTGATTTTCTTTGGCCACGCGATTTGTATAGTACTCATACGCGCGATTTTAATGGAGATGGTAATGCGGATTTTCTAGTTACGGTAAAGGATGGTTGGGCGGATGGACTCCGAGGAATGTATTATTATCGCGGCAACGGCAATGGAACCTTTCAGTCGCCTATTATCAATTTCAATATTCCTCCGCTTGCGGCCGGTGGTTTTCCCATTCAAGCCGATCCATTCATCAACTCTACCGAAGATGTAATGATGGGGCTCAATGGCTTGAGTCCGTCTACGTTGAAGTTGGGCCGCTGGAATGGCATTGACAACTTTGCGTTTACGGATGTTTCAATCCCTTCCGGCTTTTCGGTTGGGCAAGGCTTTGATTTGGATGCTGATGGCACTAAAGATCTTGTACTGTATTCCTTGCCGGGGCAACAATCAATGACTTTTCTGCATGGCAACGGAGACGCTACTTATGCAGCAATGTCTGACACCATTTTCCAAACGGATGTGTTCACCTTGCACAGTTTGTTTACCGATGCATCAAGCAATTTGCAATATCTCACTGGATACAATGATGCGGCACTTTATGTATACCGTCGCGCTACATCAGAACTTCAAGTCAATGCTCAGACAGCAACTATTTGTGAGAACTCAGCTTATCAGTTTGGCGAGAATTCCATCAGCCAAGCGGGCGTTTATTCTCGAACGATTGCATACAATGAATTGGGTTGTGATTCCATTGTTGAAGTGCTCAATTTGACTGTTATTCCAACGCCTGTTTATGCAATGGAGGCATCCATAACAGAAGGTCAAACTTATGAATTCAACGGGCAGCTGCTTACGCAAACAGGTTCTTATGAATCGGTGTTTATGACTGCAATTGGTTGTGATAGTATCGTTATGTTGAATCTGACGGTAGAGCCTCTCGCAGGACAGCTCGACTGCTTCATTTCGTCATCCGGTGAAACAATTTGCCTTAATGAATCTGGTGAATTGCAGGTTCAGTATTCTGGAGGAACTGCTGTGAATTCGGAGAATATTTCCGTGGAGAACCCTTTGTTTTCAGGCGATGCGCAGTGGACTTACATTGCGGGAAGTCCTACAATCGACGTCTATAGTTGGTCGTATGGAAAACCGGGTGTGCTGGTGTTTGGTGATTCTACTCAGCAGTATGGTTCTGTTTCGGCTGTTATACACCGTTATGGAGGTGTATCTGCCGGAGTGAGCGCCGGAGTGGCAATGGGTGTAAAGAGAAACACCTTTGGAGATAACAGTCCATTCAATGGGCCGGGATGTTTGTATCTGCAATTCAATGAAGGCAGCTTGCAGCTGATGACGGGCATAGGAAATACACCTTCGGGTTATTTCCCCGGTTGGACAGGCGTTGCAAGTGCAACTATTCCGGCAGGTATCATGGAAGGTTATAATACGCTCCGATTGGAAATCACTCCCGATCGTCAGGCTTATGGCTACCTGAATGATGAGTTGTTGATTACGTACACTGTGCCTGCGGACTATGATTTAACCGGGCGTTTTGGGTTGGTTGCTGCGAATAGAGGTTTCGGATATTCGGAGATTCAAGCAAGTTATCAGTCGGGCTCTATTCTTTGGTCAACCGGCGAAACTTCGCCACTCATAACGGTTTCTCCGGCAGAAACGACCACTTACAGTGTTACTGTGACACAAGGGAATCAATCGTGCACAAGCGACGTGACCATCACTGTGAATCAACCTTCTTCCACATCCATTGAAGCATCCATCAGTGAAGGGGAGTCCTACGCATTCAACGGGCAACTATTGACAGCTGCAGGAAGCTATGAAGCAACTTTGACGAATGTAGCGGGCTGTGATAGCGTCGTGAATTTGAATCTCACGGTTTTGTCTGCACAAACACCTTGTGGCACTGGTGACTTCGAGTTTGATTGGCTGAATGTGCTGCAGGAAGACGGAAATAGCAATGATCAGTTAAACGGATTTTTGAGCGGTTGCAGTGTTTATATCAATAATTCAAGAAATCAAAACATACCTATTTCAATTAACAATAGCGGTGAGGTAAGCGTGGTCGGCGTTTCTAATTGCGACGCTTATATCGCAACACTGAACACGGTCGATGGTGAAGTTCTTTTTGAAGATATCTATGCTTCACCATTTGGCGATTTAGGTTGTGGAATTCTTATCGATGAGGAGTCTGTCTTCTCCACCTCTTTAATAGCCAACCAAGGTAATAGTGAAATTGCGAGAGTGGTGTTTCGCAGAAATTCAATAACAGGTGAGGAGTTATTTTCCTCTGATTTTAATGATAATCTTCGCAACGCGAGTGTCATTCTTCGCAGGGCAACAGCGGATCGCTTTTATCTCTATGGAAATGCCTATAACAATGCACGCAATGCGACCACCCACACCTTGCTTTGCTTCGATACTCTGGGTAACCGATTGTGGACAAATGTTGCTCCTGACTATGACTACTTTTATGGATACACAGGAGCAATGGATGTCGATGCTCAAGGAAATGCCTATGTTATCTCTAAGCGCCAAGGTTCGGGAGGCCCGGCCGGATATAACGTTGTCATTCGCAAGTTTTCCTTGGAAGGCGTTCAATTATGGCGATATGAGTATAACTACGGTGAAGATTATGCGACGGATATTAAGCTGGATGATTCAGGCAATGTGTACCTCAGTGTAGGTGTAAGACCAAATCAAAGTCGATTGGTTAAACTAAATGGCGATACAGGTGCTTTGCTTTGGGAAGTACAGTTTCACAATCAAGAAAGTTATGTCTCTTTGGCGTTAAATGGCGAATACTGCGCATTGGTGCATCAAGAATCCTTGAAGCTAATGCGCGCCAGTAATGGGGAACTCCTTTGGTCTGTTCCGATGGGATCCCATTCAGCGGATAATATTTTCTTCTTAGGAAACT
>CANHIV010000176.1 GCA_947460525.1 Flavobacteriales bacterium | reverse complement strand
TTGCATTTGCAGTGCAAGTTAATTCATTAAACGGAAACACATGAAAAAAGTAATGCTTTGTCTATTCGCTATGATGGCGATAACCGCTACCCAGGCTCAGATTTCAGGATATAAAATTGGAATCAAAGTGAGTCCTAATATTTCTTATATGAAATCAGATAATGGTGACATTACCATCGACCGTGCGCCATTGAAATTTGGATTTGGTTTGGTGGTGGACAAAATGTTTGCAGAGAACTATGCCATTGGAACGGGAGTGAATGTTTATCGCGTTGGTGGTAGAACACAATATTCTTACGTTCAAAATGTAGTGGACACAGCTTCTATTTACAATTTGACCAGAGACCATAAGTTGACTTATATCGAAATTCCATTGACCTTGAAATTGAGAACTTCTCCCATTGCTGGGATCACGTATTGGGGCCAGTTTGGAACAGGCATCAGTTATTTGTACAAAGCATATAGCGATGATACTTTTCAGGAGAAATTTATTCAAAGAGGTGGTAGTGCACCTTTTATCGCACCTTCTCCTGCCAGTCCAGTTATTGTAGATGAAGGAAACGAGATTCAAAAGGAGTTGATGCCGGTGCGTGCGAGCTTGATCATTGCTGCAGGTATTGAGTATCCTATTTCAGGCTCTACTGCGCTTATGGCTGGATTCACATTCAATGGCGGATTATTGAGTACCTACAAGGCCAAGGATGAAGTAATAAAGATGACTTCAGGTAATCCAACTTTCTCTAACTCGAATAAGTCGGTTGAAACAACGAGTCGAAAGATCGCAGCCAATTTGATTGAATTGAACGTCGGGATTATTTTCTAATGCTGCACCAACAAGTAGTTGACCACTTGGTGGCATGGTTGAAGAATTATGCCTTGGACAATGGTCAAAAGGGTTTTGTGGTTGGTGTGAGCGGTGGAGTAGATTCAGCGTTAACTTCTACGCTTTGTGCCATGACGGGTTTGCCCACTTTGCTTTTGGAATTGCCCATTCATCAGCCTTCACAGCAGGTTTCGCGCGCCCAAGAGCACATGCGACAGCTGGGTGAAAGGTTCGTTAATGTTTCTGGCAAACGAGTGGACCTCACCCAAACTTTTGATGGAATGGTTGCAGAATGGGAGCGGGTGGACAACGCGCATGTCATGCACCTTACTTTGGCCAATACGCGCTCAAGATTGCGCATGATGACGCTTTACTACCATGCAGGAATTACTTCAAGCTTGGTGGCAGGAACAGGGAATAAAGTGGAAGATTTTGGCGTTGGTTTTTATACCAAATATGGAGATGGTGGCGTTGATATTTCTCCCATAGCAGATTTAACCAAATCAGAGGTTTTTCAGTTGGCAAGATTTGTTCAAGTTCCTGAATCCATTTTAATAGCACCCCCTACTGATGGCCTGTGGGAAGATGATCGATCCGATGAAGACCAAATGGGCGCCACTTATCCGGAACTCGAGTGGGCCATGGATTGGTTGGCAAAGAATGGGATAAAGCAAAATGGAAAGTGGATATGGAACGTATCCTACGAAGCTAAAAATGAAACGCGAGCACAGGAAGTACTCCGAATTTATATGCGCATGAACAATGCCAATCAACACAAGATGATCCCAATTCCTGTGTGCACGATACCTCAAGATTTAATGGCTTAGATTCTTACTCCGATAAGGAGTATGTCATCGGTTTGTTCTTCTTGGCCTTTCCAATTCAGTATCAATTCTTGGATGATGTCTTTTTGTTTGGCGCAATTTTCATGTGCATGCGCCAAAACCATTTCACGCATCCTTTTTCGCATGAACTTTTTATTGTTGGGTCCACCAAATTGATCTGGCATTCCATCACTAAACAAGTAAAGCATATCCCCCTCTTGACATTGAAAAGTATGCGATGCAAACAACCTGTGTTCCTTGCTTTCGCTACCGATGCTTCTTTTTTCGGCTTCAAGTACAATTAATTCTTTGTCTCTGATGATGTAGAGCGGATTTTGCGCACCGCTAAATTCCAAGGTAAGATTGGTTCTATCCAGTGAGCAAAGAGCGATGTCCATGCCATCCTTTATTTTTTCATCCTCATCAGTGTTGAATGCGGTGCTTGCAATACGGTTAACCTGATTCAAAATTTGGCCAGGTTTGGTGTATACCTTGGTAACATGGTTCAATGCGTTGTGCGCTATTAAACTCATAAAGGCTCCAGGAACACCGTGACCGGTGCAATCGGCAGCGGCAAAGAGTGTTTTGTTTCCTTGGTCTTGTATCCAATAAAAGTCACCGCTGACAACATCCTTGGGCAGGAATAAAATGAAGTGCTGTGGAAATAATTTTTGAATGGCTGTTGAAGAGGGGAGGATGGAATCCTGTAATCTTTTTGCGTAGTTGATGCTGGACTTTAGATCGGCATACAACCGCTCAATTTGCGCCAATTGATCTTCACTTTTGTTTTTCTCAAGTAGCAAGGCATTGGTTTGCGCGGCTACTCTTTCTTCCATTGCATTGCGGTAGGAGAATAGATCACCTTTCATTTGAATCAAGGCTTTCCCCATTTCATCTTGATCAGATAGCGGCGAAAATTCTACGTCGAAGTTTCCTTGACCCAAAGCACTTGCGAAATTTTTGGTTGTCTTAAAATTCTCAATCAGCTTGTTGGCAGCTATGGCCATGTCTCCAATTTCATCATTGGATATTTCGATTTTTTCGTTGCTGTATACACCAAAGGATAGTTTCTTGAGTATCCTTCGAATATTTCTAATGGGCTTAGTGATGGAAAGACTAGTAATGTAGGCAATGGCAAAACCAAGGAACAGCGTGAGCGCGCTCAACACACCCAGTAAAATGTACAAGTTGTCAAATGAGGCATTCATTAGGCCTCTCTCTTGCTGAATTTGTTGGTGAAAATGATTCAGCTGATCTTGTATCAGGTATTGTAAGCGCGCTACTTTAACCGGAATTCCATTGTTCGTTAGGAAAAGATCCTCTGCCTGTATCACTTTAAAAGGGTCTTGGTAGCTTTCAAACGAATTCAAAGTGTTTTGGAGGAAAACATATTTGGATTGTAGCGTATCCCATTCTTGATGGATCCACTTCGCTTCTTCTTGTTGCTCGCTGCTCCAAAAAGTTTTGAGGCTATCAATGGCTTTCAACTCTGTAGGAATGGTTGACGACACCAGTGTGGTGAAGTTTCTTCTTTCTTCGTGGTCCTCATTTCTCTGGACATATGTCCATTGTTTGCTAAGCTCGAGTGACTCTTCAATACTCAACAATAAATTTCGACACGCACTGAGGGAAGGCAAGTGAACGTTGTTGAGTTGATCGTTTACTTTTTCCGCTTGCGTTAAGGTGGTTTGTACAAAATAAAGCGCAATCAAAAGGATGGTAATGAAAGTTCCAAAACCCAAGTACAATCTAGCAGGTACTGTGAATCTTACTTTACTCATTGGGATAGAGTTTTTGCGCTTCGAGCTTTAATCTTTTGTATTCCTCTTCATTCCCCAACGATCGTTGAATAAACATCAGCGCTTTGTATTGTGATGAATTTTTTGGGCAATCTTGAAAAGTGTTTTGCGCAAAGGGAAGCGCTTGTGCAAATAGCCGCAGTGCTTCTTCTTGGATTCTTAGCAATTGATCAATCTCTGTATCACCATCAATTTTTTTGATGTTAAAGACACCAATGTTGTAGTATAGAATGGCCAGATTGTGCAGGGATTCACAATCCGTTGGGTCTTCTTTTAAAATCTCTTGGTAAAGGGAAATGCAATGGTGGGGATATACAAGGCTTGTATCGCTTTGACTCCAAAATTCGTAGTAACGCTCTGCTTTTTTCTTTTTGAATTCGATGTGAAGAGATCCCAATGATTGTGGTTCTTTCAATTTTTGATTCCAAGATTTGAAATAGTCAAAGGCAGCATCTGCGGCGCTCTCGTTTCCAGCTTGAAATCCACGTGCCTGAAGCAATGCGTCATTGTAATAGGTGCTGACAATATAGCGCTGTGCGTAGTGAATGTTATCCAAAAGCGAGGACTCAGGGTCCAGTAGCAGTGCTTC
>CANHIV010000175.1 GCA_947460525.1 Flavobacteriales bacterium | reverse complement strand
CCCGTTTTGGTTCCCAAAAAATAGACAGGAACAAAAGGAATGGTTTGCTTGGTGGATTGCTCAATAACTTGGCCGCGGACCAGCGTCTTTTGCGCATGGGAGGTTATGCCCATGCTCAAAAAAACGATGGTGGATAGTAGTAAGTGGTGGAGACGAATACTCATGGTGCTTTTGTAGCATTCGAACTTTGCCAAGTTCCGAATGCATTAACTCCGCAATTTAACCATTTTGCATATTCCTTCACACGTGGATTGTAATCCTCGGAGGGTATAAGCAAAGTGCTATCCGGAGCCAACACCACGTAAAACGGTTGTGCTTGGTTGTTAAAGGTCTCAGCTTGAAGGGTGGCCCATTTGTTTCCTACAGTTTTGATTTCACGAACCAAATTCCCACTCTTGTACACAAATTGTTGGTCCTTGGGCAATTCGATTTTTTCATCCACATACAAGGAAACCATGATGTACTTTTCTTTCAGAATTTGCTTGATTTCATCGTCCACCCATACCGTTTCTTCCATCTTACGACAGTTGACACAAGCCCAACCCGTGAAGTCTACAAAGAGGGGTTTGTTTTCTTTTTTAGCAACAGCCATAGCCTCTTTCAAATCTTTATAGATTTTGAATTCTTCTTCATGCGGATAGAACGAATAAGAAGAAGGAGGTGGGAATCCGCTCAAAAAACGGAACTCATTCAAATGGCTCGGAGGCAATACGCCTGGGATAATGCGCAAGGTGAATAATCCAATCGTGATGGCAAAAAACAATTTCGTCTTGGACAAAGTTTGACTGCCTTGGTAGGGCTTGAATTTGAATTTTCCTAACAAATACAAAGTCCATAAGGTGCCAACGATAATCCAAAGCGCAAAGAAAGTTTCTCTTTTCAACAATCCCCACTGTTGCACCAAGTCCGCATTGGATACGAATTTGATGGCCAATGCAACTTCTAGGAATCCCAAAGAAACCTTGAAGTCTTCCAACCATCCGCCGCTTCTGGGTAAGCTTTTCATCAAGCTAGGGAAGAAGGCAAACAAACCAAAGGGCAATCCCAAAGCGATACCAAATCCTGCTGTTGCGGCTGTCAGTTTGGTGGGTGCCAATGACAATGTCATACCCAAAAAGTCAACTGTACCCTGTGCATTGCTGGCATAAATCTGCCCCAACATTCCGCCCAAAATGGGACCTGTGCAAGAGAACGAAACAATGACCAAAGTAATGGCCATAAAGAACACTCCCAAAATGCCACCGATGTTGGAAGCACTGTCCATTTTATTGGCCCAAGAGTTGGGCAAAGTAATTTCGTAGAATCCAAAGAATGATATCGCAAATACGATGAAGATCACAAAGAAGGCAATGTTGATCCAAGGGTTGGTTGCGAATTCATTGAACATGGCCGGGTTGGTGCTGCTCACGATGTGGAAGGGAATGGATACTGCAACGTAGGTCAATAAGATGAACAAGCCGTACAAAACCGCTTTGGATTTCCCTGATTCGCTGCCTGCTGATTTGGTAAAGAAGCTAACCGTTAGAGGAATCATCGGGAAAACGCAAGGGGTTAGCAATGCAAACAATCCCCAGAACAACCCTTGCAAGAATGCCCACCACATGGTTTGCTCTTCTTCTTCGATTTCACAATTGTCCAAGGGTTTAGATGGATCCAAATCCCAATTGAAAGGGTCATTGCTTTTGGCTTCGATCACCTTTTTACCGGTGGTATCTGGGCCAACACTCGTCAAGGACTGCTCGCCTTGTACAGCGTCTTCGCCCACTGTAACCTCAAAAATTTCATCTTGGGGCATGTTGCATCGCTCTGAACCATTTTCCTCAATACAAGCTTGGTAAGAAATCATCACCTTAATCTTGGTTGATTTTTCTTCTTTGAGTTCTACTTTTTGCTTGAGCACCATTTGATTTTCATGGTAATACAAGGTAACATCCAAAGAAGGCTCTCTGTGCGCAATGGGTTTATTGCCACTGAGCTTACCGATGAGTTGATAGGAAGAGGCGGGTGTAAACTCTATTGCAGTGGCAATAGGGAGAAATTTTTCTGCATCTTCAGTAGGATTCAAATCATAAATGTGCCAATGCTTGAGAATGCTCGCTGTAAAAGTCAATTCATATTGATTCTCACCAATGGATTTGGAACTAAAATTCCATTTCACTGGGTTTGCTTCTGTTTGCGCGTAACCCAATACAAATGAGCCCAAGGCCCAAAGCAATACAATTAATTTCCTCATGTCTCAAAAATAAGAAGGGATAAAGAGAATAAAGTGACGAAAAACACAAAAAAAGCAATTCAAGGCTTTTTTTGATTCAATTTTGCAGCATGATTCAACGTGCATTCAAAAAATTAATTCAATATATCCTCAATGGTCTGCTACTGACTTTGCCGATGGTCATTACGGCCTATGTCATTTTAAGGCTTTTCAATTGGTTGGATGCCTTGCTTCCTATCGAGCACCGTTATCCGGGCATGGGAATTTTAATGCTAATTACGTTTTTAGCCGTTCTCGGCTATCTGGGGGCCAAGTTTATCAATGATACCATTCGTGGGTGGTTCAATCGCTTATTGGATCGTATTCCTTTGATCAAGACCATTTACAAAAGCATCACAGATTTGTTGGGTGCCTTTGTTGGACAAAAGAAGGCTTTCAATCAACCGGTATTGGTCAAGCTCAGTGAAGAAACGGACATTGAAGTTATAGGATTTGTGACAGATGAAGATTTACAAGAGTTGGGTAATATTCAGAACAAGGTAGGGGTGTACTTCCCCATGAGTTACAGCTTTGCTGGTCATCTATTGATTGTCCCTGCTAAAAATGTCAAACCCATCGATAAGAATGCAGTGGATGTCATGAAATACATTGTTTCTGGTGGCGTAGTGGATATAGAACACAACCATGACACGAAGTAGCGCGACAGGTCTGCTTTATCTGATCGTATTCATCTGGGGGTTTACGGGAATATTGGGAAAGGAAATTTCCTTATCGCCCATTCCCTTGGTTTTTTGGCGTACCCTGATTGCATGGGTGGGGATTTCCGCATATATCATTTATAAAAGGTACAGGTTACACTTCTCAAAAACGCAATGGGCAGCCATGTCCCTTTCAGGGTCCATCATTGCAGCCCATTGGATTTGCTTCTTCACGGCCATCAAATTATCCAATGTTTCAACGGCATTGACTGTCCTCAGCACCAACGCCATATTTGTATCGATCGTGGCGCCTTGGATTACACAAACCCGATGGAATTGGAAGGAGGGAGTGGTTGGCGGAGTTGCGGTCATTGGATTGATTTTTATTTTCAACTTCGAAACCCGATACTGGGAAGGAATTGTATGGTCATTGATGGCCGCTTTTTTTGCGGCTATTTTTTCATCGCTCAATGCACGACTCGTAAGAAAGATTGAGCCCGCCCCAATGGCGTGGGTGGAGATAGGGGTGGCTGTGCTTTGCGTCTTGACCTACATCAGTTTTAGTCATGATTTAAATTTTGAAACGGCTCAATTGAGCAATCGCAATATTGGTCTTTTGTTGCTCTTGGGATGGGTAGCTACCTCTTTTCCCTTTATTGCTAGTATTGGTATTATGAGACAAATTAGTCCCTTTGTTTGTGCCATGGCCATCAATCTCGAACCCCTTTACACCATTGTTATTGCGCTCATGTTGTATGGGCAAAGCGAATGGATGAGCGCAGGATTTTATTTGGGAGGATTGTTGATTTTGGTGACAACATTTGTTGGACCGCTTTGGTCAAAGAGCAAATAGGCTATTCACTTTTCATTGTGAACAAACGTTTTTGGGTGATGATGAATTCATCAATTAAAATCCCAACTTGGCTTAAACATTTAAACTAAAAACTATGAAAAAGATGATGTCTTTTTTTGTGGTGCTCGGCATCACAGGCGCAATGAACGCACAAATGGTTTCTAAAAAAGGGGAGAACTATTTGCCCCAAGCTGGCGATTGGGCGATTGGAGTGGACGGAGGTTCAATGATCAATTACTTCGGTAACATGTTAAACAACTCTGCTGGCAATGGCTTGTCTTTT
>CANHIV010000174.1 GCA_947460525.1 Flavobacteriales bacterium | reverse complement strand
GCCGCTTATTACTATTATTTCTACCAATGGAACATCAGTCAAACTTGCAGTAGCGCTCGCGTTCCTGTGAGTATTGTTGTAGGAAGCAATGTTGCGCCTGAGGTGAGCATCTCACAGGGCAGCCAAGAGATTTGTTCTGGTAGCCCAGTCACTTTTGTCGCAACAGTGAATAATGCAACAGATGCGGTATACAGTTGGAGTATCAATGGTGTAGCAGCACCGAGTACAACAAGCACTTTGACTTGGGCCAGCCCTGAAGATGCGGTTGTTGTTTGCACGATTGAAGATCCCAGCAATTGCTCAGGTACCACCTCAGCTAGCGCGGAGTTGGTGGTAACAGTAACGCCAACACCTGCAGTTCCCGTAGTGACGCAAAACGGTAACAGTTTATCGGTAGATGCCACTGCGGGCATTCAATGGTATTTGAATGGAAGTCCCATTGCTGGTGCAACGTCTTCAACTTATGTTCCAATGGCCAATGGTGATTACAGCGTTGTGGTGAGCAACGGAAGTTGTGCAAGCGCTATGTCCAATGCTGTGACATTTACCATCACAGCTATCGAGAGCTCAGATGCAGTAGAGGTTAAAATCTACCCCAATCCAGTTCGCGCAGATTTGCAATTGATTACCCCTTACCAAAATGGATTTGATTGGAAGATGTACAATGCTTTGGGGCAATGCATCCAGCAAGGGCATCAGTCTTCTGCGAATTTGCAAATGAATGTGGCCCATTTGGAGAAGGGCATTTACAGTTGGGTTGTGATGGGATCGGAGATAACCGTGAAGCAATTTGTTGTTGAGAAGTAATAGAACTTTAAAATATTGAAAGAACCCTCGCAACTTGCGGGGGTTTTTGCATTTGTTAAATGAACTTTTGCCTCCTGAGGATTGTTTCATTGTATTTTTGAAAACTGATAATTGTCATTTATGAAAGCTAAGTTCAAAGGGTTGTGGAGCAAAGGTTGGGCGTTGGAATCCAAGGCCATCCAACAGATTTTTGTACTCTCCATATTGGCCGCAATTTTTCAATTGGCCCTACCACTTGGAATTCAAGGACTCACTGGTTTTGTTTCTGGAGGGGAGTTTCGTTGGGGAACGGTTTCCATTGTCCTCTTGGTATTGATCGCCACTGTCCTGGCCAACAAATGGCAGGTACAGATGATTGCTATTGGCGAACAAATGGAAGAACGTCTCTTTGTTATGATGGCCTATGGCTATGCCAAAAAAGCTTTCTTTAAAACGCCTGAGTCGCAAACGGCATTTGCTACAAAAGCCAAATATTTTATCGAGGTTTCGGGTATTCAAAAGGGATACAGTAAAAAGTTAGTAGAAGTTATTTCATCTCTCCTGCAATTGATCATTGGGGTTTTGCTTATCTCTTTTTACCATCCGTTTTTCCTCGCATTTGGTTTCATTCTATTGTTGGGCCTATTCCTAATTATTTGGACAAAAGGAAAGAAAGCCTTGATGGCCAATATGCAACTTTCTGATAACAAATACCAGTATTACCAATGGATTCAAAAGGCTCATTTGAAAAATGACGAGGGTGAATCTACAGAATTGCATCAAGCGGATTTGCTTTCCAACCAATACATTGAAAGCAAGAGATCTTATTTCTCTTTGGTGATTTTTCAGTTAAAGTCATTTTTGTTTTTTAAGATGTGCATCATCGCTGTGATGCTTCTGTTGGGTGTGTATTTGGCCATTGAACAAAAAATTTCTTTGGGTCAATTTCTTGCTGCAGAATTGGTGATTTTGTTGGTGGTCAATAGCATTGAAAAATTGCTCTTCTCTCTTTCGGCTATTTATGAAACGCTCATCTCATTTGAAAAGGGTTTTCAATTGATTGATGACTTGGACATGGACGCCCATGCCGTGAATGAGTCCATGCAAGGGGATCAATTTCAAACTTGGACGGCGGTAATTGCCACCGACGGAAAGAAACGAATGTATTGGAGCTTATCCGCCATTGGTATACTTGTCGGAGTGCTGTTGCTGCCTTGGACCCAAAACATTGAAGCCAATGGCCGCGTTGTATCCATGGAGCCCAATCAGCGCCCACAAGCGGTGCAATCGGTGATAGCTGGTCGAATTGAAAAATGGTACGTGCAAGAAGGAGATTGGGTCAAAGCGGGCGATACCTTGCTTTTTTTATCTGAGGTGAAGGTCGATTATTTTGATCCTCAATTGCTTCAAAATACGGAAAGCCAGATCAAGTCCAAGGAAGGTTCTGTTTCCAATTACATGGAGAAGGTAAGAGCGTTGGATTCTCAAATTGATGCATTGTTGAATGCCAAGGACATCAAGCGCGCTCAGGTCATCACCAAATTGGAACAAGTGAAATTGAAAATCAAAACGGATAGTACGGATTTGGTTGCTGTAGAAAACAACGCGCGAGTGGTGGGTGAACAAATGAAACGTTTTGATCAAATGTTTCAACAGGGCTTGATTTCAAAGACCGATTGGGAATCACGACAAGTGAGCCTTCAAAACGCCCAAGCCAAGGTGAATGATCAAAAGAATAAGCTGGCCATTGCTAAGAATGAATTGATCAATACCTACCGTGATTACAAAGGCGTAGATGCTGAATACAGGGACAAGGTATCCAAAGCTGAGAGTGAAAAGTATTCGACGCTATCGGCCATGTACGACGCAGAGGCACAGGTGACCAAATTGCAAAATCAGTACAACAACTACGATCGTCGTACCGGGTTTTACTATTTGATGGCTCCGCAAGATGGGTTTGTTTCCAAGGCTACAAAATCAGGTATTGGAGAAACCGTAAAGGAAGGTGAAGAAGTAGTGCGCATTACGCCCAATCGATTCGACCAAGCTGTAGAGATTTTTATCGATCCTGTAAATACGCCATTGGTGCATGAAGGCGAGAATGTCAGATTGATATTTGACGGATGGCCAGCATTTGTGATCAGCGGTTGGAGTCAAATGTCAACAGGTTTATTTGACGGTCAAATCGTGGGAATAGATCCTGTCATACAAGACAACGGGCAACTCAGAATATGGGTAAAACCCCAAACGGCGGATGCTTGGCCTGCGCAGTTGCGACAAGGTGGTGGCGTAAGGGCATTTATGTTGCTCAATGATGTGCCCTTGGGCTATGAATTGTGGCGTTTGTTGAATGCCTTCCCTCCAGATTATTACCAAGGAAAAGGCATGAATAAGTCAGAGATGATGAAAGAAGAAAAGGCTGACGAAGCCTCCAAAGAATCGAACAAAGACAAGCAGGAATGAAAAATTTGGTGAGGTTACTTTTTGTTCTCCTATTAATTTTTAATTCTCTGGTTGGTTTTACCCAAGAATTAACGTTACAGGAGTATTTGTTGTGGGTATTGAAAGATCATCCATTGTCACAAAATGCAGAGCTGAATGTTCAACGAGGAGATGCACAATTCTTGCAAGCCAAAGGGGTGTTTGATCCGGTGATTGTTTCCGAATGGAAAGAGAAATTTTTTCAAAACAAAGAATATTACAATTCCGCAGAGAATGCTATAGTTTACCAATCTCCATTTGCAGTGAGCATGGTGGGGCAGTTGGATTTGAACAATGGCGATTACCTGAACCCTGAGATGTATACGGGCAAAGATGGACTGGTGACATTGGGTGTTCAACTTCCTATTTTGCAGGGACTTTGGATAGACGAGGAACGTCTAGCAGTTAGACGAGCCGAGCAGATTCAAGCAATGGCGATTTTGGAAAAGCAAATGGCATTGAATGAGCTATTGTTTCAAAGTACAATGCTCTACATCGATTGGATGATTGCCGAAAAAAGAAAGAACATCGCCAAGGATTTGCTCATTACGGCCCAACAAAGAATGGAAGCTACTCGACAGCGATTTATAGGTGGTGATTGTCCAGCAATGGATACACTTGAAGCAAGAGCTCAATTTCAAACGAGAAGTATACTCCTGCAAGATTCAGAAATGCAAGTGATCAAAACGCGTTTGGCTTTGGTAGCTTTTGTCGATGAAGGGAATGACAGAAAAAATATTCTGGCTTTAAATATTCAACCGCAATTGAGCATACTCGAAATCCTGCCCAT
>CANHIV010000173.1 GCA_947460525.1 Flavobacteriales bacterium | reverse complement strand
TGGAGTCATCATCCATGGCAGGTATTGCTCTTTCATCAACAGCATGCGCAAAAGAAATTTTCGGAAATCATCAAAGAAATTCAGCCAGATGTGCTTTACTCGCAAATGATCCGAACCGCTGAGTACACCAAGCATTTTCATGACATCCCCAAGATTTTGGATTATATGGATGCATTGAGTTTGGGATTGCAAAAGCGAAAAGACAAAGCACCTTGGTACACCAAATGGTTTTGGTCTGACGAATGGGAAAGAGTGAAAAAATATGAAAGCATCATCGCTCATTACTTCGATGCGCTCACCATCATCTCTCAAAAAGATGCCAATGGAATTGTTTTACCCGAAGGCAAAAAAATAAATGTGATTTCCAACGGAATCGATTTTGATTTCTTTTCACCCAACAATATAAGCGGCAACAATGCTGTATGCTTTACAGGGAACATGAACTACCCGCCCAATATTGATGCAGCACTGCGACTTGGGACGCAGATAATGCCTTTGGTATGGAAGGTAAAACCGGAGGCAAAATTGATCATCGCTGGGGCTGAGCCCAACAAAGTTTTGATTCAAACTTTAACCGATCATCGCATCCAAATTACAGGATGGATGGATGACATCCGAAATGCCTATCAGCAAGGAAAAGTATTTGCCGCCCCCATGACCATGGGCTCAGGTATGCAAAATAAAATTCTTGAAGCGCTGAGTATGGGCCTTCCTGTAGTATGCTCAGAACTTGCCGCCGATGCATTTGAAATGGATTTGAAAAAGGAATTGACCGTAGCCCATGACGATCATGAATTTGCACAAGCCATTTTACAACATCTAAATAACGAACGCGCCAAACCATTGGATACAGCGCGACAAATTATTCAATCTCAATTCTCATGGAAAAAAGTTACAGAGCCTTTGTTATTGCTTTTGCAATCTTCAACGCAATAGTTGTTTTTTCGCAAAAGAATAAAAACATCGATACACGAGACACGCTCTATTGGACAATAGGCCATGTGGGGATTCGTGATGCCAAGGTATTTGTATTGAGAAAAGGGTTCTCCAATGCACAGATGACGCCTGCAATTATCATGGCTAAATTCTTCGAAGGAGATAAATACCTTGATTCATATATCCTCACCTTGGACCAAAAGTATGGCCATTCAACCATCGCTGAGTTTCATGAATTAAAACCCAACACCCAGTACTGGATCAAGACAATGGACATCTTCCAACGTGTCAATGATTCCATTTCCTTCACCACCCAACCGTTATGGAAATACCGCACCAATGCCCCCGACCTGGACATTGCATTTGGTTCTTGTGCATACTTGAATGATGTTCCTTACGACCGACCCGGCAAGTCATACGGCGGCGGTGAAGAAATTTTCAATAGTATCGCCAAAGCCCAACCCGATGCCATGATTTGGTTGGGAGACAATGTCTACTTTAGAGAAGGAGACTGGGACAGCCAAGAAGGGATGATAGCGCGTTATTTACAATCCAGAACACATCCTAGGCTAGATTCCATATTCAGAATGGTGCCCAACTACGCCATTTGGGACGATCATGATTTTGGCCCCAATGACAGCAATGGCAGCTTCATTCTTAAAGACAAAAGCCTTGAGACCTTTGCTCACTTTTGGCCCAATCCAACAGTAGGTATACCCGGACAAAAAGGCATCACCTCCATGACCACCATCGGGGACGTCGACTTCTTTTTCTTGGACAATCGCTACAATAGAGTTCCCCAAGATTTGGTTACACGACCCTATTTATCCGTTCAACATGGACAAACCATTTTGGGACAAGAACAAATTTCCTGGCTTATTCAAGCTTTAAAAACAAGCCAAGCCTCATTCAAAGTGATTTGTATTGGAGGTCAATTTTTAAACTCCGCTGCTGTTTACGAAAACTACAGCAATTACGCAGAAGAGCGCGCATACATTCGTGATTTACTCGTAATGAACAAAATCAAAAATGTCATCTTCCTTTCAGGTGATCGTCATTGCGGAGAGATAAGTAAACTAACAGATGCTGATTTTGTCACTTATGATTTGACCTCCTCGCCGTTAACCTCTGGAGCTGGCGATATGACTACAGAGAAGAATGAATTTAGAATGGACGGAACGGTAGTACCGCAGCGACATTTTGCGCAATTGCATGTTCGAGGAGAAAACAAAAACCGAAAATTATCTGTCAGCTACCATGATACTTATGGGAAAATAATTTTTGAAAAAGAACTCAATTTTGATGCGAAGAAATAATTTTCTATTGACTGTTATGACCGCGTTGGTCATCATCAATACAGCATGTACCAGTGAAAACTCGCTTTCCTTTGATCATGATTTCGGAAAGGAGATGGTTTGGAAAGAACCCGTAACATGGGATTGGAATGTGCAGAAGAATGATCATTCTTACACACTGCATTTGGATTTGCAATGCGCCGTTCATTACCCTTATGACAAATTGCCCATTGAATGGACGGAAACAGATCCTTTGGGCAACACCATTAGCCATGAAATGGACATTGTCATTCGCAATGAGGATGGCACATTCAATGGTGACAAAGCTCTGGATTATTTAAACTTTGACATTGACTTGGCCACCAACCATCAATATGCACAATTTGGAACCTACCATTATTCTTTGGCCCAAAAAATAGGGCCTCACATGGAGGCCCCGTTTATGGTTGAGTTTGAAATTACTGCAAAGGAAAACCACTAATTGTCACGTCGTGCTTTTTGCATTTCATTTTCTTCTTGTGCTCTGCCACGTTTCTCTTTGAACAAATCAAATCTTGTGGGTACAACTTTGGCAGGCCAGTAGTTGTTGTTCAATTCCACATCTGCGGTTTCTAGCAGTGGGTCCAATGCAATGTCTTTGGCTGGTTGATCCAAAACAAATACTTTGGTCACCGTTGGCTCTGACATCTTCCAAATCTCTGCCGGAATCTTGAATTGTTTTTTGCTACCATCTTCCAAGGTAAATTCAAAAATCAATGGCATGATCAATCCGCCAACATTCTCCACGGTCAACTGATAGTAATAACGCTTCTTGGCCAACAATTTCTTTTCGTCTTCATTCAAGGATTTTTGAAATTCCTCATAATTCTTCACGTCGGATTTGGTCACCTTGTAAGGATCATAGAAATAATAAAAATCACGAGAGGCAGGATCCATCTCCACCCATGTCGGCACTTTCTCTTCGCGATCTCTCATCAAGCTAATGTCCTTGGGTTGATTCAATTTCTTTTGTCGATCCACTTCTTTTTCGACGTTGGGATTTTCTGTATCCAAAACAAAAAGCTTTACTTCTTTCAATGCCATATCGCAATGATCTGTACCATAAAACCATCCTCTCCAAAACCAATCCAAATCCACGGCACTTGCATCTTCCATCGTTCTGAAAAAATCTTCCGGTGTTGGATGTTTGAACGCCCAACGGCGACAATACTCTTTGAAAGCATAATCAAACAATTCTCTGCCCATGATGGTCTCGCGCAAAATATTCAACGCTGTTGCAGGCTTTCCGTAGGCATTGTTTCCAAACTGATAGATGCTCTCACTGTTGGTCATGATTGGCGACATTTTACTTTTGTCCCCTTTCATGTAGTCCACGATGTTTCTAGCAGGTCCGCGACGTGTTGGATAGTTGGCATCCCATTCTTTCTCTGTTAAATATTGAACAAAGGTGTTCAAACCTTCATCCATCCATGTCCACTGGCGCTCATCACTGTTGATGATCATTGGGAAAAAGTTGTGGCCCACTTCGTGAATAATCACACCCAAAGTGGCGTACTTGGTGGCTTCTGTATAAGTACCATCTGAGTCCGGGCGACCGCCATTGAAACAAATCATAGGGTACTCCATTCCAATCCATTTGGCGTTGATACTTTGCGCAACAGGATACGGGTAATCAATGGTGAATTTGCTATAAGTCTTCAAGGTCTGTGCTACTGCTCGAGTAGAAAACTGACCCCACAATGGGTTGGCCTCCTTGGGATAAAAGCTCATGGCCAAAGGCGTTTTGTTTCCAACTTTCACCGCCATTGCATCCCAAATAAATTTGCGAGAAGATGCAAATG
>CANHIV010000172.1 GCA_947460525.1 Flavobacteriales bacterium | reverse complement strand
TTGAAAGAAATCAACACGCATTTCCGTCCAGGTATAGCCGAACTTCTCGCGAACGCCAAGCACAGCGGGAAAGTTTTGAAAGTGGTTGATCTGGTCTTTTTAATTGCTCCGCGCATTAATGCGGCCGGAAGAATTTTTTCTGGAAAACGTGCAGTTGAAGTGCTCCTGACTAACAATGCTGAAGATGCCAAATCGGTTGCCGCTGAAATTGAAAAATACAATCAAGAAAGAAAAGGACTCGACCGCAACATAACACAAGAAGCGCTTGATATTATTGAACGAGATGCCTTCTATCAAGACAGTTTCACTACTGTGGTGAAGAAACAAGGCTGGCACAAAGGAGTCGTTGGCATTGTAGCTTCAAGACTTATTGAAACGTATTACAAACCAACCATTGTTTTGGTTGAAGACGATGGCATTCTTTCGGGAAGTGTACGATCCATTGAGGGAATAGACGTGTATGAAATGCTTTCGCTGTGCGAAGAACATTTGATTCAGTTTGGAGGACACAGCATGGCAGCGGGACTCAAATTAAAATCAGAAAACTTCGAAGCCTTCCGATCAGCCTTCGACGAGGTGGTTCGAAACTTCACAAACAACACGAGAATTGAGCGTTGCCATTTGTACGACACCGAAATTCGATTCGATGAAATTTCCTTTTCGTTGTACGAATCGCTTCAACCCTTGGAACCGCACGGTCCAGAGAACTTACGTCCTGTCTTCCTTTCGAAAAATGTTAAAAATGCACGATTCACAAAATTGGTCGGCGCCCATGCCGATCATCTGCAATTGCATGTAAAGCAAGCTGGCAATGTTTCAGAAATGAAAGGCATTGCTTTCAAAATGGCCGACTGGGTTTTTCCTATTTTGGAAGGAAAGGAAATCGACCTCCTTTTTCAATTGAATGAAAATGTTTGGAACGGTCAAAGTTCCATTCAGTTAGAGGTTCTCGATATTCGATTGAGTCGTCTATAAAAAACAATACCCGGAAGTTTGAATTGCTTCAGGGACGACCGGGAATCAGATTACAAATTTAAAAAAGAAAATAAATTTTCCAAAACAAATTTATGCGTTTTTCAGAACTTGAAAAAATAGTTTCAAAGCATCGAATGAAAAGATACCTCCAGGCCTGTACCTCAGACAAATCAAAGGCTGTGGAGCTCTACCTTCTGAACATTCAACTTTCATCTGAAACATTTAAACTCATTTGTTTCTTTGAAATTGCATTCAGAAATTCAATCAACAATCACCTCTCAAAATTGTATGGACAAGATTGGTTAGAACAGAGCATTTCCGCTTCTGGTTTTTTCAATTCACCTCAAACAGCAATTACCTTCTCAATTATTCAAAATTTAAAAATAGATATTTCGAAAGAAAACAATAATCAACTGATAACTCAGCTTGGATTCGGATTTTGGAGGCACCTTTTTGCTCCTAACCAATACAAGGCCGTTGGAAGCAATCTCTTGGAGATTTTAATTCATAAACCTAAAAGCACGCCTTCACTTCAAATCAACCAAAAATATATTTTCAAAAAACTAACTGAAATTAACGATCTGCGAAATAGAATCGCACATCACGAACCCATATGTTTCAAAAATGGAATTACCCGTTTAGACATTTCAGATACTATTAGAATATCAAATTCAATTGTGCTCTTATTAGAATGGCTGAACATAGACACCAAAAATCAATTTGTAAATCTCGAATCCATTAATTCAATTGCTCTGCGGGCGCAAAAGCTCATTCAGCATTAGACACAATAACTATCTTTGCACCATGGAACAACAACGTACCGAGCTTTCTGCTCTTGGAGAATTCACGCTAATTAAGCATCTGACTCAATATTTCATTCCGAAAAACGAAGGAACCATTCGCGATGCTGGAGATGATGCTGCCGTGATGCAACCTATACAAGGAAAGCAATTGGTCATGTCTACCGATATGCTGGTGGAAGGGGTACATTTCGATTTAATGTACACTCCCCTTAAGCACTTGGGATACAAAAGCGTAGTGGTGAATCTGTCTGATATCTGCGCCATGAATGCGACTCCAACGCAATTCACTGTTGGACTAGCCGTAAGCAACAAATACTCCGTTGAAGCCCTTGAGGAATTATACTCTGGAATGCTCGCTGCTTGCGAAGCCTATGGAGTTGATCTGGTTGGCGGAGACACGACCACCATTCCAACAGGATGTGTTATTTCCATTACTGCAATCGGTTACGCAAACAAAGAAGACATTGCCTTAAGAAGTACGGTGAAAGAAGGAGATCTTTTAGTCGTGTCAGGAGATTTAGGCGGTGCTTACATGGGACTTCAAGTGTTGGAACGCGAAAAAGAAGTATTCAAAAGCGCACCTACTGCTCAGCCGAGCTTAGAAAATTACGACTACATATTAGCACGTCAATTGAAGCCAGAAGCTCGATTAGACATTGTTCAGTTGTTGGCGAAACTTGAAGTTAAACCAACAGCCATGATTGATATTTCAGACGGACTGTCTTCTGAAATTCTTCATCTTGCTGAAGAAAGCGAATGTTCTTTCGCTATCTATGAAGACAAATTACCCATTGCCCCTGAAACGCGCGATGCAGCCAAGGAGCATAACATTGACCCAACCACTTGTGCCTTAAACGGAGGTGAGGATTACGAATTGTTATTTACCGTTTCACAAAACGATTTCGAGAAAATCAAAGGCAATCCGAATTTGAGCATTATTGGTCACGCAACTGCGAAAGATGGCGAAAACCTATTGATGGCCATTGGCGGCGGTACAGTTAAGCTCAGCGCTCAAGGTTGGAAGACTTTATAAGCGTTAATTAATCTTTGACACAGCGAACGTAATGCCCCATTATCCAAGACGTTGAACCGTAGTTGACTCCTGCACCTTCTTCTTCTCCGAAAAAGAATCCAACGGTAAGTGTTTCAGTGCTATCTATTCGAGAGCCCCAAAAAGTTACATCGCTGTTTAATCCACCGCATCCTACATCTCTCCATCCGTCTGGAGAGATATTCATTCCTAAGGAGTTCCAGTCTTGGTTTGCTGAAGGCCAAATTTCTTTCACGAAAAGACTGGTAATTCCAGGGCCTTCCGTTAAGGTATATGTTCCCAATACATTCCAATCAAATTCAGTCGGAATATGCCAACCTTCTGGAGCTAATCCTCTCGGATCATTCACCGCATAGGAATTATACAATTTCCCTCTATTGCGTATCTCTGTTGAACCAGAGTCATTGTCATCGTTGTAATAGCACCACGCTGGTTTTTTCTTAAAACCCGCCTCTTGCCATTCTTCATCTGACTGGGCTTGCTTGATGAGATCTCCATTTCTAAATCTTGTTTCTTCTAAATTTCGAGTCATCCAAGTTTGACCTCCAATTAAAACTCCCTCAAGATCAGATTTTTGAGCGTTTGCAAATAGACTCAGGAGAACTGAGCAAAAAACCAAAGAGAAATATCTTGCCTTCATGATTTAAAACTTAATATGATATGTGAAGCAACGGAAAAAGAACATTAAATATTGGCTGCATTCCAAACGTCTTGCACGGAGGCATAGGCTTCTTGAATGCGAGAAGTCACTTCTTCCTTTTTCATCCATTTCACCCACGAAATACCTTCTTCCACTTGTGGCGTAGGTGTTGGACGCCCCTCAACTTTCATTAAAAACCATGCTGTACGCTTGATTACCTCTTGCCCCTTCATTGAATAGGTATGAAAAGTTTCAATTAAAGGTTTAATAGTTTCTAAATCAGATACCCCTGTTTCTTCTTCCACCTCACGCAGCGCGCCTTCTTCATCTGATTCACCTTTCTCTATTTTTCCTTTCGGAAGATCTAAGGTTTCATTTCGCTCCATGAACAAATATTCTCCATTTGAATTTTGAACCAAACCACCGGCTGCATGAATAAACTTGCGTTTACTAACAAATTCATCAAATTCCTCTTGTGAAAAAGTTAATAGTTCCTCGAGGTGATACACGTTGTATTTTCGCGTCATGGATTCAAATATTGAAGTAGGATTACAAGTAGCAGATTATCTTTTGCAAATTAAGGCAATTGAGTTGAAACCTCAAGCCCC
>CANHIV010000171.1 GCA_947460525.1 Flavobacteriales bacterium | reverse complement strand
GCCAAAGGTGCTTGATCAAACAATTCATAACTTTTAACGGAAGGATCACTTGGAAAGGACACTGCAATTCCTGAAAAATATTCTTTGTAATACGATTGTGTTCTTTGCCAAAATTCGTCACTTGTTCTTTCCATCGGATGAGGAAGAATTAAAAGGTCATATTGGGGATGCTGAAGTAAAAAGTCCTTGAGTACTTTCATGCAACCCTCTTCGTATTCAAAATCCTTATTGTTGTTTTGCGCATGCACACCACGAAGTTTTCTCAACCATACGCCACGAGACATAAATGCGATTCTCTTTTCAGTCGGCTCAACTACTTTAACATAAGGCAATAGCTTTTTTATTTCAGGCATGGGCCACCTGTATGTCTCTTTGACGAGCCAATGCGCTTCTATGTCCAAATACTCTTTCTCTTGAAATGGTGACGTGAAAATAAAAGTGTGAGATACCACTTGTTGGTAGAAATTCTTAATTGGATTTGGCGAGGGTACAACAAGAAGCTTAACGTCGATATAATTCAAGAATAAACCTGTCAAACATTGGTCATTTTCATACCCTCCAAATAAAAACAATTCCTCAACTCTGCTGTCAGCAACAACACTGGCTATTAAATTATTCTCAGCCCATTGAAGCATGATTAATGACAAACTCGATTTTCGCTTTGAAAAAAAAGTAAGAAATAAGAAAAAAGGGGACATTAATACAAGTTGAATGATCATGGAAATCCGCCAAAATACTGGCATATAAACTTGAATGGCATCTCGACACAAAACACCTTGAATGTCCCTTTTCAAGACAAATTCAAGATAATCAACGACTACATGACGCTGCCTTTCTTTATGGATATATACAGAGAGGGGACCAAGACTTGGAGCACCTTTTCGCTGCTTTAAGATAAAAGTTAATGTTCTTTTAAAATATCTAAAAAAAGCCCAGTTATCTTGTTCAGGATTCACTCCAACAACTCTAAAAGTATGGCAGTGGAACAACTTTTGAAAACTCCAAGAATATACATTGTCTCGATCTGTAAAGCCCGCAGTTAGTACCTTAAAAAAAATACTTTGAAATGCAAAATACCTCTTCAAATTCATTTAGGACTTAACCATTGATTAATCACATACTCGCTTGTTCCTGACAAACGTAAAATCTCCTCAACAAAATCTCTGAAAGCGCCTGCACCACCATTGGCGGGGGTTACAAAATCAACCACAGTTTTGGTATAAACCGCAGCATCCGCAGGACAGGCTGAAAATCCAACTTTAGTCAGCAGTGCCAAATCCAACAAATCATCTCCAATAAATGCAGTATCCTCCAGTTCTATTCCTCTTTCGTTACAAAACTGCTCTGCCACCTCTACCTTGTTTTTCACCCCATGATAAACATGCTCCAACTTTAATTTGGCCGCTCTATTTTTCATGATTTGGGTATCCTCGCCGGTAAGCACAACCAATGGGATATTGAGGTGATTTAAAAACAACACACCTGCGCTATCGCGGGTGTTGAACTTCTTCCATTCATTGCCCGTCTGATCGTAGTACATGCCACCATCCGTCCAAACACCATCAATATCCGTAAAAACTACTTTTGGCAATTTCATCATTTCAACATCGTTGGGTAAATAATCTCATCGGCCGGCATATCCTGTTGCAAAACATGGCCAATCACTTTGTCCAAGTCGGCCCATTTGAATCCATCACCGGGTGATAGCATGTGCAAATCATTCTCTGAAATCAACTCGCCCGCCTTCATGCTTCTTTTGGTCGCAATGGATCGCTCCAACTTCTCTTTGGCAGCAGCAACGCCATCTGAAATAAAAATATCCTCCACCCCAAATTGCATTTCAAGCATGCGAATATCGCGCATCATCCTATTCATTCCATCGATGCCCAATGAACCCGCTTGATCGGTGCCCTTCATGTTTCGATCCAAGGTAATGTGCTTCTCAATAATCTGTGCACCCATAGCCACAGCAGCAACCGGAGTAGCAATGCCAATGGTGTGATCGGAATAGCCAATCGTGTATTTGGAATAGTTTTTCTGAAGAAATTTAATTGTATTTAAATTCACATTGGCCGGACGAGTAGGATACTCAGAAACGCAATGTAAAATGGAAATATTCTCATGGCTTTTAACGATGACCGCTAAGGCGTCATCCAATTCTTTTTGACCAGCCATACCCGTAGACAATATAATTGGAATCTTGGTTTCAGCCAAGGCATGCAACAGCGGAAGATTGGTCAAATCACGCGAAGCCACTTTTAATCGATCGGGAGTAAAAAGCTTAAGCATACTCAAACAACCCACTGCGCAGAGCGTCTCAACAAAGTCGAGTCCCAAAGCCTTGGCGTGTTTGTACACTTCAAAATGCGCTTCGTCCTCGAGTTCCAAAAATGCACGGTGTTCACCATAAGTAGCACCAAAAGAATGCGCTGAGGTATAAGGTCGATCCATTTGTGATTGAGACAACTCCTCTTTCAAATCACGCTTGGTCATCTTAACGGCATCCATTGGTCGAAGTGAGAGATTGAATAAATTCTCCTGAATGGGACGCGCCGCAATTTCAGTAATCAATTTGGCAAGATCCACTGAACCATTGTGGTTTTGTCCAATCTCACCAATCACATAAACTCCCTTCATATCGCTTTTGCTTTGAAACAAACTTAAGGATTAAACTTCATTTGAGAAAATATCTCAAATCCTAACACGATGTTAAACAATAAATCAAAGGATCACTTGTTCCGTAAATTAGAAATATATAAATTTATGCTCATGAAACATTTAAGCCTCATCATTGCATTGCTCGCCTCTACTGTCATTTTTGGACAACAAAAAAATGACACCAAGCCTGAAGATCCGAAACAGAAAAAAATTGAGCGCGTCAACAAAGCGCTTTCCCTTACCAATGAAGAGACCGCGAAGTTTTGGCCTCTTCACGATAATTTCGATTCCAAACAAGAAAATCTTCGATTGCAACTAAAGAAAGCGCAGTCCGACCTAAAAATCTCCAAAGGAAAAAAGGAATTCAACAAAGCCTTTGAAGAGGTGAATCGCACTAAAATTGAGATGATTAAAAACCATGAACAATACATCAAAAATTGCTATGATTTTTTGGGCTAAGACAGAACCAATATTTTATTGGACCTCTAAAAAAAACACAAACGACATAAGGCAGATAAAAAAGAAGAGGCTCGAAAAAAAGTAAAAAAAGGCAAGCGCGCCAATAAGGAGAAGCGTGAAAAAAAATAATGTCGAACCATTTATTTCTTAAATTTACTTCAACCAAAAACCAGTAAATGAAAAAGATTTTGATTTTTTCCGTCTCTGCGGCATTGCTTTTAATGTCATGCGGAAAGTGGAGAGAAAAGCGAGACATGACCACTTCCAAAGATCATAATCAGATTGAAGGATTGTTGGATGATATGTTCAAGACGGTGGATCAAATTTCATCGGAAACACCTGGTATCAAGCTTTTCGATAACAGTTGTGTAGACAACATTGTTATCGACACCACCTCTGCTATCAAAAGTATCATGGTCGATTTTGGTCAAGATGATTGCGCAAGCAATGATGGTCGTGTAAGGAAAGGAATACTCAATATCACTTATACCGGCAGATACAGAACAGAAGGAACCGTTATAACCATCACGCCTGAAAACTTCAGCATCGACGGTTATTCCATCAATGGATATAAAACATTGGTGAACGAAGGACTCAACAATGAAGGACAACCTTTTTTCACTGTCAATGTTGAGGCCCAGATAACTGCTCCCAACGGAGAGTGGACCGCATCATGGAGTGGAGATAGAATCCGAACTTGGGTAGCTGGTTATGACACCCCCATTAATATTTGGGACGATGTCTACCACATCAGCGGATCAGGACAAGGCGTTAACAGAAACGGTGTTTCTTACGACATGAATATCGATGACGATTTGGTGGCCAAGGTGGGATGTGCTTGGTTGGTTCAGGGCGTCATGTCCATTCAACCTGAAGAAGGTGCCAATCGCATCATCGACTGGGGTTCTGGAGATTGCAACAACGGCTTCACGGTAACCGTTGGAAACAATGATTATGAAGT
>CANHIV010000170.1 GCA_947460525.1 Flavobacteriales bacterium | reverse complement strand
CCCAATGATTCAGCTAGAGAAAATACTTTTGTGTTGCATGCCAATGTGGATGCATCCTCAAATGAATCCGTTTTTAGACTGAAAGAAATCATTCCCCCAAAATCGCGCATTTGCTTTTTGGCAACTTCGTGATTGGGATGATCTTCAAATCCAGGCCAATAGATATGTCCAACTTTGGGGTGATTTTTAAGGAATAGTGCTACAGCGCGACCATTGCTGCAATGGCGATCCATGCGCACGTGCAAGGTCTTTAATCCACGCAATACCAAAAAGCTATCTTGTGGACCAGGAGTGGCTCCGCATGAGTTGGCTATAAAGGCCAATTGTTCATACAAAGCATCATTGTTGGTGCAAATCGCACCCATGATTACGTCGCTGTGTCCATTCAAATATTTGGTGGCAGAATGCATCACAATATCCGCACCCATATCCAATGGGTTTTGTAAATAAGGAGAGGCAAAGGTGTTATCAATTACACTGATCAAGTTGTGTTTTTTGGCAATATCCACCATGGCCGCAATGTCAATGATTTTCATCATCGGATTGGTAGGTGTTTCTACCCAAATCATTTTGGTCTTGGCATTGATTGTTTTTTCAATGGCGTTAAAATCATGCATGTCAACAAAATGAAACACGATGCCATACTTGGCAAATACCTTGGTGAACATGCGGTATGAACCACCATACAAATCATCCGTTGCGATGACTTCATCACCAGGCACCAACAATTTGATGATTGCATCGGCAGCACCCATTCCGCTTGAAAAACACAAGCCATGTTTGGCGTTTTCCAATGCGGCCAAACATGCTTCTAAGGCAACACGGGTTGGGTTTTTTCCACGAGCATAAGCGTACCCTTTGTGGTCACCTGGAGCATGCTGTACGTATGTAGAAGTTTGATAAATGGGTGTCATGATGGCCCCTGTAGTAGGGTCCGGTTCTTGGCCAGCGTGAATGGCCTTGGTTCCAAATTTCATGGTATTACGATTGTTCTTTTTGTTTTCTTCTTTTTTGTCTAAAGTAAGTGTTGACCAAGATGGCTGTCGTTACAACCACAAAGCCCAAGATGATCAAATCAATATGATTTTTTACAATTTCAAATTGCCCTAAAAAATAGCCTGCAGATGCAATGGTTCCTATCCACATTGCGCCGCCCAATAAATTGTAGAACATGAAGGATTTGAATTCCACTTGAATGACGCCAGCAAGGATGGGCGCAAAGGTTCGGATAATCGGCAAGTAGCGACCAAGGATCAACGTTTTTCCTCCATGTCTGTGATAAAAGTCTGTGGTAACATCCACATATTTTTTCTTGAACAACCAAGTCTCTTTTCTCTCCAATGCTCTTTTTCCAAAATGTCTTCCAAACCAATAGCCAAATGTGCTTCCGGCACTGGCAGAAAGAAAAAGATACAACATCAGCATCTCTATAGGTACATCCAACAATTCTGGTTGGGTGGCGCAAATCAAGCCGGACAAAAACAATAGAGAATCACCAGGCAAAAAGAACCCAATAATCAATCCGTTTTCAGCAAAAATGATGACGAGCAACAGCGCCAATCCTCCGTAATGAATGATCATTTCCGGATTGGCCAATTTTCCTATGAATTCAAATATCTCCACGGGTGAAAGATACAAAAGGAATGGCCTGCACGAATTGGAATGACCAAAGAATTAGAACAAAATGCTTGATGTCAGTTTAATCACCCAATTGTTTTTTTCAATGGGGTCTTGATAGGGTCCAAATCGGTAGTAGGTGCTTATGCCCAAACGGTTGAGTTGTTCCGCATAAATATCCAACAAGTGAAGTCCCGCCTCGTAATATCCCAAAGGATAGTCAGCGATATCAGCGTTGGGTTTTTTGTCTTGTGCTGACAATCTGCCCCAACCTGCATTTACACTGTACGCCAGACGAGGTTTGAATTTCTCTCTTCTCAACAGCGGGTTGTTCCATTGATAAAGCGCAAAAACTTGAACATATTCTCTTGCATAAAGGGTATTGTTGTACAAAGTCTGAAAGGTGGTGGGAACGGTAATGTTGATGTTGCGATGACTTAAGCTTCCGCGTGAAGAGCTCATCTCTGTCCAAGGAACGACTCCTAGAATTTTCCCTGTCTCAAAATTCAAACGTACATCACCGGCATAGGCGGAATGGAAGGTCTTGTCAATGAGCAGTTGATATCGGGTGAAAGGGTAGTATTGTCCGCTATAGCAACTTCCTTGCGTTTTGGCCAATCGGAATACTGGCCAATAGCCGCCCAGAATTTTTTCTTTGTTCAAGATGCGCTGTCTTTTTTCTCCGGGTGCCCAGCGAATGGTGGTGCGGATTTCTTTCAATTGATATCGGCCATCAAAGTCATTTCCGTCGCTCAATTGATGGTATTCGAAATAGCTTTTTTTCTGTAGGTCTTGCAGATCCATGATGATGCGAATGGTGTTCAGAAATGGCATCTCGATGTGCCCCGTCCATCCATTGTATCGGTCCATTTTATTGACAAAAAATGCATAGGAAGAGGCGGCAAAATTGGCCCTGTATACAGGCAATTGATGCTGACCGCTTTCCATAACGTCAGAGACATATGCACCGCTGGCTTGAAGCTTTAGGTCTTGTGATTGCCACTTGACGATTGCACTGTATTTGTGTCCTTCATCTTTGAAGCCGTAGGCATAATATCCACCTATTGACCATTGTGCGTGAAAATCGCGGTTGGTCATTCCACCTAGTCCCAATCGGTATCCTTCAAAGCCATTGTAGCGAAGCAATTTGTCCAATTCCCAACTGAATTTTTTTTGCTTGATTTTTCCTTCTGTCAATTCTTGGAGAAAATCAACCTTGCTGAATAGCTGCTTAGACACATTGAGGCTGTCAATGGTATAGTAGGTCATAGAGTCTCTTTTGGATAATGGAATGGGGCGATGCAAATTCCACTCTTCAGCACTGGCTTTGGCAGCCTCCATGGGGTAATCCAATGTGATGGCGTCGAAATCATGTTCGGATTTTTCCAATATCTGTAATTTGGAAATGTGGGTTTTTAATTCCATTGCCAGGGGCAATTTCTCTTTTGGGTTTTCTGAATTGATGATGTATGTGATAAACGCATTGATGTCAATGGGGAATTTCCAACCTTGAATTTCTTGGAACTCTTGTTGTATTTTGATGAAAAAATCGTCTTCATGCACAGTGGGCTCAGCGCTAAATCGAACCAAAGCGTAACTAGGACTTTGAATGTGCATAACGCCCGTCATGCCATGGTCGGCAAATCGGGGTAGGGCAGTAAAGGATATGACAAATGTTGAATCGTTGTGATCAATCAAAGTGTCTTGCATTTTGTATTGATAGCGATTCAAGCTTTGAGGCCCCAGGGGCGAGAGGTAGATATTTTCAAGAATATCAAAATCGGCTTCATAGGCATTGAAACTTTGAAAAGCAGAACCCAGAATGGTGAATTCGGGTAAGGGAATACCACTGACTTTATTGAGGATGATTTTTTCAAATTTCTTATCTACTGGCGCGTGGTGGTATTCTGAGACACATTCAGAAAGAAAAAGATCATTGACAGCACCTACAGAATCTATGGAGGGGTTAATTCCTTTTTCAAAAGTAACCACCATTTTGCTGTACTGCTCGTACTGAAAGGGTTTCAGGGCTTGAATGTTATTTGAATCTGCGTTTTTCAATGCCAATCGCATAACCCGATAGGCAGGATCTTCTGTAGGTGTAATTTTTAGAACTTTCAATTGGTCATCTTGATTGACCATGGTGACCACCCATGGATTTTCTCCATTCCAGCAGGCTTTGGTTTTTTCGAAACCAATTTGATAAAACTCAAGGCAAGCACCGGTTGGAATGTTCAGTTCAATTTCTCCGTTGATGTCGGAGACGCCTCCGCTAGTACCATTGATGAGTTGGGCTTGCGCAAAGCCAATGGGGCTGTTGTACTGGGCATCTCGAATTTGAATGTTGATGCGTTGCTGACCAAATATCAGTCCTTGCAACATGAAAAAAAGAAGGGATAGGTGGATGTGCTTTTTCATATTCAAGGAGCAAGATACTGAACATTTTTTTGTTTAAAATGGCATTTG
>CANHIV010000169.1 GCA_947460525.1 Flavobacteriales bacterium | reverse complement strand
TGAGGTGGCAGGAGCTACGCCAAACCGAATCTTTAAAATGGAATGGTCCAATGCAGGATTTTTTGATGAATATGATTTGACTGGGGCTTTCGGAAATTTGATCACTTTTCAATTGTGGTTGTATGAAACAACAGGAAGTTTCCGTGTCCATTTCGGCCCCAACACCATTAAGTCAGCTGACGCTTATCAAATCTTTGGTAAACCCACTTTGTTGTTTGCCAAGAATGTTGATTTTATGTCGGCTGATTTTGCCAACGAGGGATTTTGGTCTTTGGCCGGTGATGCCGCTAATCCGACGATCAATACGATCACGCAGTTTACAGGATTTTTAGGAACCAATGAGTTATTAAATTCAGATCCGGTTGATGGTCAAGTTTATTATTTCTATACCCAGGATAATGTGGGTGTGACGGAAGTCAATCAATATGATTGGAATGCTTATCCCAATCCTGCTCAAGGTTCAGTTTTTATTCGTGTAGCGCAAGATGACGTTATCCAAATCTTTGATTTGAACGGAAAGCTTTGCCATACAGAGTCCGTTAGGAAAGGCATCCAAGTACTGGATATTTCCAATTGGAATCAAGGAATGTATGTGTTGAAACTCCAGGGAAATCCCGCAATAAGCAAACGCATCACCAAGCTTTAATATTCATATAAATTTTGGAATCCCTCAATGGCAGTGCGACTGTCGTTGAGGGATTTTTGTTGTTATATTCGCAAATATGACAAAACCTACACGCCTCTTTGACTTCGCTTTTCAGCAATTGGAAACTCATCCGTTGCAAGCGATGATCAAAACCAAAATGGGAGATGGATGGGTATCCATCTCTACCAAGGAATTCGTCCACCAATCCGAAGCTTTGGCAAAAGGTCTGTTGAATTTGCAAGTGCAACCTGGTGATAAAATCGCCATGATCACTTCGTACAATCGACAAGAGTGGAATGTTACCGACAGTGCGATACTTCAAATTGGGGCGGTGAATGTCCCTATTTATCCCACGATGACGGAGACCGATTATGAGTACATCTTGAATCATTCAGAAGCGAGAATGATTTTTGTTTCTGATATCGCGTTGTATGAAAAGGTGAAGAGCATTTATGCCCAACTGAAATTCCAACCTCAAATATTTTCATTTGAGAAAATAGAAGGTGTTGAATTGTGGACATCCATCATGACAGAAGAAGATGATAAGTTGTCAGAATTGTTATCGCGCAGAAATCAGGTGAAGACGGAGGATTTGGCCACCATTATCTATACCTCGGGAACGACGGGTCTTCCCAAAGGTGTAATGTTGAGTCATCAAAACATAGTATCTACCGTATTGGTGAGTGAGCCACGCTTGCCCTTGTTGGAAAGTGGAGTTTCTGTGGGATTGAGTTTCTTGCCGGTTTGTCATATCTATGAGCGCATGCTGCACTACTTGTATTTTCACAAGTGCATTACTGTATGCATGACCAATATGGAAGCCATTAAGGATGATTTGAATGCGGTTCATCCGCATATCTTTAGTGCAGTGCCTCGTTTGCTGGAGAAAGTATTTGATGGGGTTGTTCAGAAAGGATTGGCGAATAAAGGTATTAAAAAAGCATTGTTCCAATGGGCCTTGGATCTCACCCAAGAATGGGAGTACACGGGTAAGTCCTCTTGGTACCATTTCCAATTGAATATTGCTCGTAAACTGGTATTTAGCAAGGTCAAAGCCGCATTGGGTTTGACAGAAATTCGAGCAATTGCCAGTGGCAGTGCAGCTTTGCAGCCGCGCTTGGCCAGATTCTTTAATGCAGCGGGAATCGTTGTATTGGAAGGGTACGGATTAACAGAGACCTCTCCGGTGGTTTCAGTGAATACGGTTCGAGGTGAGGATATGTTGCGAATAGGTAGCGTGGGTAAATTGGTTGAAGGCGTTGAGGTGAAGATGTTAGAGGATGGTGAGATCTTGGTGAAAGGACCCAATGTGATGTTGGGGTATTACAAGCAGCCTGAACTTACGGCTGAGGTTATCAAGGACAGTTGGTTTTACACGGGCGATATTGGCGTTTTTCAAGATGGTTTTTTGGTGATCACTGATCGCAAAAAGGAGATGTTTAAAACCAGTGGAGGTAAGTATGTTGCGCCACAGGTATTGGAAAATGCGTTGAAGGAATCATTGTTCATTGAGCAATGCATGGTCATCGGAGAGAATCAAAAGTTCCCAGGAGCATTGGTGGTTCCGGACCGATTGGCTTTGGCAGAAATTGCTCGTCAAAAAGGAATTGCGCAGGACCATGGTGGTGAGTGGCTTCATCATGATACGATCAAAGAATTGATTTGGCAAGACATTCTCAAGATAAACGTTCGTTTTGGAAAATGGGAGCAGGTAAAATCTTTTCAAATTGTTCATGAGCCATTTTCAATTCATAAGGGGGAGATTACGCCTACATTGAAGTTGAAAAGGAAGAAAATTATGGAGAACTACAAGAGCTTGGTTGAGAAGATGTTTGGGTCGCATTAGTAAAAGCCATCTGGGTATAAAATTTCTGCACTTTGTCAATCGATCAGTCCATCATTATTCAAATTCATCAAAGTCATTCTGTATGGATGGATGGCTTGATGTGGTGGATCAGTCAGCGGGACTCAAGTATTATTTTGTACTTGATGATGTTGTTTTTGATGATGAGAAGATTTCAGATTTCGATGTGGAAAGTGCTCCTCATGATTGCGCTATTGGTTGCATTTAATGACCAAATGGCCTCTTCTGTTTTTAAGCCTTTGTTCTGCCGATTGCGACCCAGTCATGATCCAAGTGTATCCTCTTTTCTGCATCTCTTGGCAGATGACAAGGGCAATGTATACAAAGGAGGATTGTACGGGTTTTATTCCAGTCACGCGGCCAACACAATGGCAGCGGCATTATTTTTTGTTTTGGTGATGCGTCCGCTGCACGTTTTTTGGTCGGTCATTATAGCGTTTTGGGTAGTATTGGTGGGCTACTCGAGGGTCTATTTGGGGGTTCATTACCCAACAGATATTGTGATGGGTTGGGGCATGGGCGCCTTGTCTTCATGGGCACTTTGGAAAGCTGCACGGTTGCCCCAATTGATGCGTTGGCACAAGTTGGATTTACATTGATCCCAACTCTGCGGAGGGATCCCAGAAATGAGTTTTAAAATCTTGTATTTGATCATTTACTACAACAATTCCTTCTGCACGAAGACGCTCTGCCATTTCGTCTGGATGCGCAAAGTGCATTTTACCCGTGAGCCATCCATTTCTGTTTACCACGCGATGTGCAGGGAGTGTCTTGTCACAAAGATTCATGGCGTAGCCTACGAGACGTGCGCCCTTGGGCTTGCCCAACGCAATGGCAATGGCTCCATAGCTGGTTACTCTTCCATTTGGAATGAGCTTCACCAGCTCGTAGATGTCTTTGTAAAAGTCGTTCATAAGACTGCTCAAATGTAGGGTTTTCCTTCGTAATTTGCCGACTGAAATGGAGAATATAAAAACACATTTGGTGACCGGTGGATGCGGTTTTGTGGGCCGCAACATGGTGAAGCGTTTGTTGAATACCACAGAGGATCAAGTGGTGTTTATTGACAACTTAATGGTAGGTACGCATCCAGACACTTGGTTGTCATATGAGAGTGCCGTGCGTGGTGAGGATTATGTCATTTATGATTCTCGTGCTTTGTTTATTCATGAGGATGCATTGAAGGTAATGCGCAGATTGATGGACAATCCACAACATTTCTCTGAAGATTATCCTTTTGATGTAGATCGCATCGCAGATGTTTTTCATTTTGCTGCTATCGTTGGCGGAAGGGCCAAGATTGACGGCGATCCCATGATGGTAGCTTTGGATTTGGCCATCGATGCTGAGATGTTTTATTGGGCGGTGAATTACAAACCTGAACGTTTGTTGTATCCAAGTTCATCGGCGGCATATCCCATAGATTTGCAGACAGTTGATGGCGCTATTGCGTTGAAAGAAAGCGACATCGATTTCAAAAAGATGGGTGAGCCCGATATGACCTATGGATGGAGCAAATTAACGGGCTCACCCATCTTTTTGAAATCGATGTCGCTTTCTTTCAACGCAATAGCGC
>CANHIV010000168.1 GCA_947460525.1 Flavobacteriales bacterium | reverse complement strand
TGAGTTTTGCTTATGTCGGAAATATTGTTGAGGTGTGGGAAGAATTGCTCAAACAAAATGTTAACGTGGATTTGGGCAGTGATCAGACTTCATTGCACAATCCATGGGCTGGAGGCTATTATCCTGCAGGAATTTCTTTTGATGACGCCAACCAAATGATGGCGCAACAGCCAGAGAAGTTCAAGGAGGAAGTGCAAAAGACATTGCGCAGACATGCGGAGGCCATCAATGCGCACGCTGAACGTGGCATGTATTTCTTTGATTATGGCAATGCATTTCTGTTGGAGGCTTCAAGAGCAGGTGCGGATGTACTGGCCACTCCGGGATCTAAGTTGTTCAATAGAACAATAGATGGAGTGGCTTTTTCTTACCCCAGCTATGTGCAGGATATATTGGGCCCCATGTGTTTTGATTACGGATTTGGGCCTTTTAGATGGGTTTGTTGCTCAGGTAGTGCTGATGATTTGGAAAAGACTGATCGCATAGCCGAAAAAGTTTTAACCCAATTAAAATCTGAAGCGCCCAAAGAAATTCAACAGCAAATGGCAGACAACATTCGTTGGATTCAAGAGGCTGGCAAGAACAAGTTGGTTGTGGGATCACAAGCGCGAATTTTATACGCCGATGCGCAGGGTCGCATGGCCATTGCTCAGGCATTCAATGAAGCCATTGCTGCAGGAGAAATAGGGCCAGTGGTTTTGGGAAGAGATCATCACGATGTCAGCGGAACGGATTCGCCTTATCGCGAAACTTCCAATATTTATGATGGCTCGAGATTTACAGCGGACATGGCGGTTCAAAATTTTGTTGGAGATGCCTTCAGAGGCGCCACTTGGGTGAGTTTGCACAATGGTGGTGGAGTAGGTTGGGGTGAAGTAATCAACGGAGGTTTTGGAATGCTATTGGATGGTTCAGGTCAAGCCAGCGTGCGCTTGAAACGCATGTTGCATTGGGACGTGAACAATGGCATAGCCCGCCGAAGTTGGGCCCGAAATGATGAGGCCATTTTTGCCATAAAGCGAGCCATGGAGCAAGAACCTTTGTTGAAGGTCACGCTGCCGAATCAAGTTTCAGAAGATTTGTTGTAAAAAAAAAGTGGTGCACATGGCACCACTTTTTTTATGTGTTGTCTAGCTTTAGTTTAGTGAATAATCTGCAGCTTGTAATGTGAGGTTTTGTTGCTTTGACGAACGCTCACATTGTAAAGCCCATTGGCCCATGATTCCGTGTTCAAGGCAATTTGTTGAGCAGCGATGTTGCGCACTGAATGAATCAATTTTCCTTGCAAATCATAAACTTCAATGGCATCCTCTGTATTCAAACCTGTAATTTGAACTTGATTCTGCGCTGGATTGGGGAACAACACAACACCAGAAATCTCGATGGTTTCAGCGCTCAGTGCGTCACAGTTCATTTTGTATACAGATGAGCTCATCAATGTATTCATGTTGTAGCCCATGGCATGAATTTCAAATTGTACACTATCACCACAAGGATAAGGTCCCATCATTTCAGAACCTACTTCGTTCATCATCTTAAGATCATCGTTTTGCGTGTTGGTAATGATGAATGGATAGGCATTGCCCATCGCGGTTAGATTCATCATCACAAAGAATTGATCGTTCTCTGCATCGGGCACCATTTGCAAGCCAACGATAGGCATTTCAACTTGGTAATAACAAGTTCCATCATCGAAAGTTACATTCTCGTCGTAGTTCAATGCTGTGGGGTCCATACATCCACCGCAGTAATACATGCAATTGCCAGCATCACAAGTAGCTTCTGGATTGTAATTGCAAGCATAAGGATCCAAACATCCAGGAGTTTGATTGAGTCCGATGGCCTCAGTGTTGTAACCCAAATAGGGATTGGTGGTAACTGTAGAATAATCGCTCAGACTGTCGTTACTGAGGGAGATGGTTATTTCAGATCCGGTTAAGCTATATGCAGTGAATTGGAAGCAATCCGAATTCATACAGAATCCTGTATTTTCCGGATAAGATCCGTAAGAGTATTGGTAGTAATCTGCTGTGGCTGCAGCAAAGAAAAATGGTCCATTGGCGGAAATGGTATTCCAATTTTCAGAAGAACAGCATGTTCCGTTGTCTACCGTAGCATCAGGGTTGAAATTAATGGCTGTTGGATCCGTACAACCCAAGCAAGAGTAATCACAGATGTTGTAGACAAAACAAGTAGCGTTGGGATCATAATTGCACGCAGAAGGATCTCCACAACCTAGCGTTTGGTTGTTGTCATCGCTCCATTGGAATTCATACTCGGTAATGTTGTTGTTGCTATAAATGACATTTCCATTTTTCTTAATGATCAATGAGTAAGGCATGCCAAATGCATCACCCGCATGTATAGTAACGCATGACGAGGATACACAAAATCCTGAGGTTTCTTGAGAAAAGTCAGTTGAACCAACTTGAATGCCGTAACCATCAATGGCCGACCATGTAACCATGCCACCTTGGCTAGTTGCGGTAATTTCGTAATAATTGCTTGTGCAACAAGAACCGTTATCGACAGTTGCATCAGGATTGAAATTGAATGCCGTAGAATCTGTACAACCTTGGCAAGAGAAATCACACAGGTTATAATCTGCGCAATTGGCAGTGGGGTCATAATTACAAGCAGATGGAAGTGTGCAACCCGCTACAACATCACCAAAAGAAACAGGTGTGTGGATAGTTGCGATATCGTCCCATTCATTGCCCATGTCCCAAGAATTTCCAAAAGCAATGGTTTGATTTCCGGCATAGGTAATGGAATAGTCAAAGGGCTCATTGATGCTGCTGTAGGCGAAGAACGTTCCACATCCAGCATCAATACAAAAGGCTTGGTTACCCATTCCTTCATGAGAAGCGGTTGCATTCCAATAGTACCAATAAACGGTATTGGGAACATTCACTTCAAGCGTCGTTCCATAGCAACATGTGCCATTGTCTATGGTGGCGTTGGGATTGAAATTGCTGGCCAAAGAGTCCGTACAACCTTGACAAGAATAATAATCACATGAACCGTCATCACAAGTCGCTGCAGGGTTATAATTGCAAGCGCCGTTTTGCGTGCATCCTTCAATGCCATTGTTGTTGTAATAGAAAGTTGCCCACCAGCCATCTGGAAGCGCTCCTTCTAGGACAGGTTCATTTTGTGCATTTATCCATTGAAAAGTAACGGGTGTAGCATCAAAACTCTGAACGGACATTTGGTAGCATCCAGGCGCAAAGCAGAACCCATTGGTTAATCCGGAATAGTTGTCACCATAAGCAATAAATTGTTGTTGGCCGTTGTAAATATGGAAAAGTAAACTGTCATTGGAAGCAATGGTCAGCCATTCTGAATAACAGCATGTTCCATTGTCTGTTGTGGCTTGAGCATTAAAATTAGTTGCAGCAGGATCGGTGCATCCAAAGCAACTGTAATCACAGATGGTGTAATCAGAGCAAGTTGCATTGGGATTGTAGTTGCATGCAGTGGGCTCAGTGCAGCCTGAAATGGCATTCCAACTAAAATAGCCTATGGTATATCCTGAACTATCTGAGTATTGAATTTGCACAGGTATGGTTTCTGTTGGAGTGGCGATGCTAATGCCTAGCGCTACTGCTTCCAAATTTAAATATCCATAAAGATAGAAGCATCCATGGGGCAGGCAGAATTCACTTCCTGATGTGTTGAAATTGGCTACTTCATTCCAAGTGTTAGAATAGACAATGGACCATTCGCCGAGGTTACTTGAGTTTAGTTGAGCAGAAAAACATTCTTCGTTTTGTCCCCAGTTGATGAGAGACATGAACGCGAAGAAGAATAACAAACTGACTTTTCTCATGTTTTAATGTTTTGTGCAAAGTAATGCGTCAAAACATTAAACATGCAAGGGTAAAAGTTAAAAAGGAAGTTTTAATAAATCTTAAACGGGCAGCGCTGAAAGCAATGATTCAAAGATCATGCGCCCATCTGTGTTGGTCAATTCAAAATCAGAAGCACGCTCGGGATGTGGCATCATGCCAAAAACATTCTTACCAGCATTGCAAACTCCAGCGATGTTATTCAGTGCGCCATTGGGGTTGCTTTCAGGTGTTACATTG